>CAYXQX010000169.1:0-7638 GCA_964467485.1 uncultured Porphyromonadaceae bacterium
CACAATGATAGATCGGATCAGAAAAGATAAGAGGCAGGGTGATTTCGATAATGTTGATCAGGGAAGATATGCACATGAAGAGCAGTACAGCGACCTAAAAGAGATTTTGAGTGAGGCTATTACAAGACTTCCTGCCGACCAGAAGTCGGTTCTGATGCTTAGAGATTATGAAGGATATTCATACAAGGAAATTGCTGAAATGACAGAATTGTCTGAAGCCCAGGTAAAAGTATATATTTATAGAGCAAGAGTTTTTTTGAAAAATTATATAGGATCAGTTGAAGCAGTAGTATAAATGAACCGGATTGATAAAAATAATTACGAGGCTTACTTCCTGGATTACCATGAAGGCCGCCTTAATTCTGAAGAAGAGCAGTCTGTGATGACTTTTATTCAGGATAATCCGGAGTGTTTCGATGTTTTCGAAGACTATCAAGCTCTTGTTTTGCCTATTCCTGATATCAAATATCCAAATAAGTCTGAATTGTTTAGAACAGAGGTTTCTATGCCAGCTGTAGATGAGTGGGAATATTTGTGTGTTGCTTTCATAGAGGGAGACCTGTCAGATAAAGAACTGGATAATTTTGAGAAAGAGAGATTATCGGATCCTGAAAAAGAAAAAACGCTTAATACCTTCTTAGCAACAAAGTCGAGCCCGGATGAATCTATTCATTATGAGCAAAAAGCTGAATTGAAGAAGAAAGTTGTGTTAATTCCAAGATGGATATACGGTGCTGTTTCTGCAGCTGCTATTTTAGTTTTGGGTTGGATCATTTTTTCTCCCTTTGGAGATAAGACTGATATTCCTCAGATGGCAGATGAAAAAAACAGAGAGATAATATATATAGATAAGTTGGCTCATCCCGGAAAATACGACAGGATTGCATCATTAGATACAAAAATAAAGCACCTGAGTAATTCATCAGTCACCTTTTTGGATAATCAAGCTGGCTTAAGTGATAAGGGTTTATCGGGAGATAATCCCATTGAGAGAGAGTCTTATGTAATGCTTGCTTTGGGTTCTCAAAAACCCATCACCATACATACTGTTCCTAGTGAAATGCCACCATCATCCTCAGTTTTTGCTTTCAGATCAATCCCGAGCGTTGAAGAAGATGAATATCAGACCTTTTTTGCTTTTTCCGGTGATTTAATCCGCAAACAAATACTCAAGCAAGATCCTGCTTTGGTTGAAAAATCGAGATTCAGTTTGTGGGAATTGGCAGATGCCGGCCTGGAAAAGTTATCCAATATCTTTGGAACAAATGCTGATATTGAAAGAGAATATAGTGAATCAGGGGATTTGTTGGCCGTATCCTTCGAATCAGCACTTATTGGTTTTAATACACCCATCAGAAAGAAATCGGCACAGATTGATTAAGCTGCTGTAACTTTTTTTCACCCCTCAACGTCCTAACTCCAGATAATTGAAAACAATTAAACATTTTATATTATGAAAAGATTTTCACTATTACTAGCTGTCCTGATAGGATTTGGAGCAGCTGCATATTCACAGGACCCGGATACATCAAAGGTCAGGATTGGAAAAAAGCAATACACCATAATCGTCGACGATGATAAAGAGGTTAGGATTATTACTGATAATGATGAAGATGTAAAAGTACATAAGATTGTATCCAAGAAGAAAAAGATGCACAGGATGAATGGAATGTGGGACGGCTTTGAACTTGGAGTTAACAATTTTGTTAATACCGATTATCAGTTTGATTTTTTACCTGAGGGAGATTTCATGAAACTGGAAGTTCCTAATTCATGGGGTTTTAATCTTAATTTTGCTGAAAAATCATTTGGGCTGATAGGAAACTACTTTGGATTGGTTTCCGGTTTAGGCTTGGAATATAACCGTTACATGTTGTCTAATGACGTTGACATAGATTATATTGATGACCAGATGACCGGTGTTCCTGTTGACATAGATTTTGACAAGAACAGGTTTAGTTCCTGGTATTTAAATGTACCTCTGATGGCCGAGATTCAGTTGCCTGTTACAGGTGAGCATAACCGCATACATCTTTCCGCAGGTGTTATAGGAGGCATGCGCCTGTGCTCACGTCAGGTTCAGAAATACACCATCGATGGCGAAAAGCAGAAAGACAAGACTAAAGGTGATTTCAATCTCAGGAATTTTAGATATGGTTTTACAGCCAGGATTGGCTACGGAGACCTTGCTTTCTTCGCAAACTATTACCCACAAACATTATTTGAAGATGGTTTAGGTCCGGATATTTATCCTGTTACTATAGGGATTCATTTCGGCGATTAATAATTATAGAAGTTTGTTTTAGGATAACAGGTAGAGACGCATAATCATGCGTCTCTACTTTTTTTTATAACTTGGCTCCATGACAGGGCTAAGTAGCAAAGAGAAGAAAAGATATCATCGACATCTGATTCTGAATGAGATAGGTGAGGTGGGCCAGACCAAAATCAGGAATTCTAGTATTCTTATTGTTGGAGCTGGAGGTCTTGGATGTCCTGTAATACAATACCTGACGGCTAGCGGGGTTGGCAGGATTGGCATTATGGATGATGATGTTGTTGATATATCCAATCTCCAGAGACAAGTTTTTTATGGGATGCATGATCTTGGCAAACACAAAGCAATTGTTGCAGCCCACCGAATGAAAAAAATGAATTCTAATGTTGATTTTGATATTGTTAACATCAGGATAAATTATAAAAACGCCCTGAAAGTTATTGACAAATACGATGTTATAGTTGATTGCACCGACAATCTCAAGGCCAGGTACGTACTTAATGATGCTGCCATAATTGCTGAAAAACCACTTGTGCATGCTTCGGTATTCAAATATCAGGGTCAGGTAAGTGTTTTTGCCTACAGGGATGGTCCTTCTTATCGCTGTTTGTTCCCGGCTGCTGCTGATTCATTTATTGATACATCTGAAGAATTAGGCATATACAGTATCATACCGGGCATTATAGGATTGATTCAGGCTAACGAAGTGCTTAAGATCGTTACCGGGGCGGGAGAGGTTATGTCGGGTAAGCTGCTTATTTACAATTCGTTTACAAACACATTCAGCAATATTGCTATTGCCCGGAATGAAGCCAATTTCAATAAAGAAAATCTTTTAAAATTATTTTCGAACCAAATATTGCAATGATTATGAGGCTTTTACTTATCAGCAACTCTACCAATCCCGGGGAGGCCTATTTGGATTATCCCAAAGCAAATATCCAGGAGTTCCTGGGTCCCAACATTAAAAAAGCGCTGTTTCTACCTTATGCTGCTGTCAGTTTTTCTTATGATGAGTATGCGGAGAAGCTCCAGAGCCGGTTTGATGAACTGGGTTATCAGGTTGATTCAATCCACAAGCACAAAGACCCGGTGTTGGCTATCCAGGAGGCTGAGGCTATCGTTGTTGGAGGGGGTAACACCTGGAACCTGACAAGGGAGATCCACGACAATCATCTTATTGATGTTGTTCGTGACAGGGTGTTGAAGGGAACGCCTTATGTTGGCTGGAGTGCTGGTTCCAATATGGCATGTCCCACCATTAAAACTACTAACGACATGCCGGTAATTGATCCCAGGGGTTTTCACAGCTTTAATCTTATTCCTTTTCAGATAAATCCGCATTATCTGGATGCTAACCCGGAGGGGCATGCTGGTGAGACACGAGAGCAGAGGATAGAGGAATTTCTTGAGGTGAATCAGCATGTTTATGTGTTGGGGCTCAGGGAAAGCACCATGCTTAAAGTGACTAATAACCATGTTGAGTTGATTGGACCGAGGCCTGCCCGGATTTTCAGGAAAGGGCAGTCGCCGATAGAAATTGAAGCAGGGGGTGATTTTGACTTTCTTATGAAATAGGATCAGGATTATCTTATTACTTTTGGATGATGCAAACAGGCCTTGTTATAAAGACAACCGGCTCCTGGCATACTGTTAGGACTGAGGGAGGAGAGGACATCCTTTGTAAGGTAAAAGGGAAGTTCAGGATTAAGGGGATTCGTACAACCAATCCGGTTGCTGTGGGAGATATTGTTGATATCCAAAACGCTGATGATGAGGGTATGGGGTCGATTGTGAAAATTCATCCAAGGCGTAATTATATAATACGAAAGGCTATTAATCTAAGTCGGGAATCCCATATCATTGGGGCTAATCTTGATCATGCCTGGCTGATTGCAACTTTGAGGGATCCCTCAACCTTTTCCATGTTTATCGACAGATATCTGGTTACTGCCAGCGCTTATCAAATACCGGCATCCCTGATTTTTAATAAATGGGACATCTATACAAGGGAAGAACGCAAGAAATTTGAAGACTGGAAATCCATATATGAGAAAGCCGGATATCGTTGCATAATTACCTCGGCTGAAACTGGCTGTGGTATTGATGAATTAAGAGAAGCAACCCGGGATAAACTGAATGTGTTTAGTGGTAACTCGGGTGTGGGAAAATCATCTCTGATTAATAAGCTTGATTCTTCACTAGACCAAAGAACAGATACTATTTCTGAGAGCCATCATACAGGAAAACACACTACCACTTTTTCTGAAATGCTTAGTATCAAAGGGGGAGGTAGAATTATTGACACACCGGGGATCAGTGGATTTGGGACAGTTGATATTGGAAAGAACGAACTCTACCACTTTTTCCCGGAGATATTTAAATATTCAAGCAGTTGTCAGTTTCATAATTGCACCCACTATCACGAACCGGGCTGTGGTGTGCAGGAAGCAGTTAAGAGGGGTGATGTAAGTCCAATGCGCTATGGTAATTACGTGGCTATGTTTGAAGATGAGCCCGGAAAATACAGGCAGACACCTTGGTAAAAACATGAATTTATGAAAGCTGTATATCTGGATTATAATGCTACCACCCCCATTGATCCGGAGGTAATTGAGGCAATGGAGCCTTTTCTGAGAAATCACTTTGGAAACCCCAGTAGCAGCCATTCTTTTGGCACTACCACCCGATCTGCTGTAGAGAAAGCACGGAAACAGGTGGCCGGTTTACTTGGAGCTAAGAGCTATGAAATTATTTTCACCAGTGGAGGAACTGAGTCGAATAATCTGGCCGTACAGGGTGTTGCATTTTCCCTGAAAAGCAAAGGGAGACATATTATTACCTCCTCTATAGAGCATCCGGCAATAATGGAGGTGTGCCGACATCTGGAGGGAAATGGCTTCAGGATTACCCATCTTCCCGTTGATTCTGATGGAATGGTAGATCCTTTGGATGTGAGGAAGGCGATAATGCCCGATACTATTCTTATTACTATTATGCATGCTAACAATGAAGTTGGTACTATCCAGCCTATAAAAGAGATATCACAAATAGCCAAAGAGCACAAAATCCTTTTCCATACTGATGCTGCCCAATCTGTTGGCAAAACAGTGGTAGATATTAATGATCTGGGAGTGGATTTACTGTCGGTGGCCGGGCATAAACTATATGCACCGAAAGGAGTGGGCGCTTTGTATGTTCGTGAGGGTGTAGAGCTGGGTAAGTTTATACATGGTGCTGATCATGAGCAAAATATCAGGCCCGGAACGGAGAACGTTCTTGAGATTGTTGGACTGGGAAAGGCTTGTGAGATTGCGGGCAGGGATCTTGAAAAAAACATAAAGCATCTTAAATTAACCAGAGATAGTTTAAAAGAGGGCCTGCTGGCCGATTTTCCTCAAATGAAGATTAATGGTCATCCGGAGTTTTGCCTGCCTAATACGCTCAATGTTTCATTCCCCGGCCTGGAAGCAAATACAATTCTGGGATCATTGGAGAACCTTGCTGCTTCAGCAGGAGCTGCCTGTCATGTTGATCAGGTAGATCTTTCACCGGTGCTTGTGGCAATGGGTATACCTGTTGAAACGGCTATGGGAACCATCCGTCTGTCGACCGGCAAATACACTAGTCTTAATGAGATTGAGAGTGCTGTTGAGGAGCTTGGTAAAACGGTGAGATCTCTTAGCCCGAGCGATAATCAGCCGGTTGAAAGAGTGAACATCGGGGAAATCAAGCTTACTCATTTTACTCATGGACTGGGCTGTGCCTGCAAGTTACGTCCACAGGATCTGGAAACCGTTCTTAAAGATATGCCGATACCGAAGCATCCCAATGTTTTGGTAGGCTTGGAGTCATCCGACGATGCAGCTATTTACAAGATAAGTGATGATACGGCTATTGTGCAGACAGTTGATTTCTTTACTCCGGTTGTGGATGACCCTTATCAGTTTGGGGCTATCACTGCAGCCAATTCCTTAAGTGATATCTATGCGATGGGGGGTGAGCCTTTGTTTGCCTTGAATATTGTTGCATTCCCCTCCAAAAGACTCCCGCTTGAAACCTTAAGCCAAATCCTCAAAGGGGCTCAGGATAAGACAGCTGAGGCAGGTTTGTTGATATTGGGGGGGCATACTATTGAAGATAATGAGCCCAAATACGGACTAGCAGTTACAGGCAAGGTTCATCCGGATAAAATCTGGAAAAATAACACGGCTCAAGCAGGTGATATTGTTATCCTTACAAAGGCAATTGGAACAGGGTTTTTATCTACGGCTCTGAAAAGAGGACTCTTATCAGAGGATCAAACAAATATGCTTGTTGAGCACATGAGCCGCCTAAATAAAGGGCCGGCGGATATCCTGAAAGGTTTTGCGGTAAATGCTGTAACAGATGTTACCGGTTTTGGTTTACTTGGGCACCTTCATGAGATTTCCGGAGGCAGTGGAGTAGATACTGAAATATGGGTGGATAAGGTACCGGTGATGGACGGAGTGAAAAATATTTTGGCTTCGAATATTATTCCGGGAGGAACTATTAATAACCTGGATTTCATCAGGAAACACCTGATTTTGTCGCCGGATATAAGTAAAAATGACCAGCTAATATTGGCTGATGCTCAAACATCAGGAGGACTATTATTTACAATTCCGGAGAAAGAAGTAGAAACACTTAGGGAGGCATTTATTAAGGAGGGTGAGAATTTCTTTGTGGTTGGGAAAATGCGTGACAAGGGAAGAGGTAGTATCTATTTGCTAAACAGGGGATAAGAAAGGAGAGATCAGGAATGAATTATATTGACAGTCAGGAATTTCTGGACAAAGCCAAAACGATTCCGGTGGTTGATGTTCGATCACCGGGGGAGTTCAATCTGGGGCATATCCCGGGAGCTATAAATATACCGCTGTTCTCAGATGATGAAAGGGCCAGCGTGGGTACTGTTTTTAAAAGGAAGGGAAGAAAAGCCTCTGTGCGTAAGGGTCTGGGTTTTGTTGGTCCGAGGATGGTTGAGATCGTTAATATTGCGGATAAACTTAGTCCTGAAGGAAAGCTTTTGGTTCATTGCTGGCGTGGTGGAATGAGAAGTGAATCCATGACCTGGCTGTTTGAAACTGCCGGATTTGAATGTGAGGTTCTTAGTGGAGGATATAAATCTTATCGCAAGCATATAAGGGATACAATTCTTGAGAATAGAGAGATTCTGGTTCTTGGGGGGCTCACAGGCAGTGGGAAAACCATATTGCTGAACAATATGAAGGAGATGGGTGAGCCGGTTGTCGACCTTGAGGGCCTGGCCAATCATCGGGGTTCAGCATTTGGAGGAATAGGATTGCCGACTCAGCCTAGTACAGAGCAGTTTGAAA
>CAYXQX010000170.1:0-7637 GCA_964467485.1 uncultured Porphyromonadaceae bacterium
CGACTTGTCGGGGAATCTTGATTCCTGGTTTGGGATCGTCACTTTTTCGTATCTTGTAAACGAAACTTAAAACCATATTAATGAAACGTATTATTTTACCCCTTGTATTGTTTTTATGTACCTCCATATTCTTTTCATGCAACAATGTTGATAGAAAAGATGTGGCCTCCCTAATGGCTGAGCTTGACGCAGATGTACCATTAAATAGCTTGACTGCAACTGAGAAGGATGCTGGTTGGAATCTCCTTTTCGATGGTGAAAGTCTGGATGGATGGCGGGGTTTTAACCTGGATAAAGCGCCTGATTGCTGGCGCGTTGAGGATGGAATCCTGAAGATTATCAATGCAGGTGGAGCCGAAAGTGCAGAAGGAATTATTACTGATAGAAAGTTTTCTTCCTTTGCTCTAAGTGTTGATTTCAAGTTAACTGCAGCTGCCAACAGCGGAATTCTTTATCATGTTGGTGAAGATGCGAAGTATACATATGCGTATGAAACAGGGACGGAGTATCAGTTGATTGATCAGGATGGTTGGCCCGATCCACTGGAAGACTGGCAAATAACAAGTGCTAATTATGCTATGCATCCACCAAAAACAAAGCCATTTAAGCCCTTAGGAGAGTGGAATCACGCCCTGTTAATTGTTGATGGGAATAATGTAACACATGTTTTGAACGGTGAAGTGACCGTGGAGTTTGAAAAGTATTCAGATGAGTGGGTGGAATTAAGGAATAGTGGGAAATGGAGCGATTACCCCGATTATGGCAAGTTTGATGAAGGTCATATCTGTCTCCAGAACCATGGCACAATAGTCCATTTCAAAAACATTAAAATAAAAGAATTGTAACAAAATAACGGGATAACGGCCCCGAGTAAACTCGGGATCAGTAAGCTGAAATAACGGATTAACCGGATAACCGAATAACGGAATAACCGAATAACAGAGAAGCATGAATCAGAAAAATATTGATCGTCGAAATTTCATAAAGAAAACAGCACTGACAACAGCAGGGTTTTCGATAGTTCCAAGTATTGCCGTCAGCGGCTTGGGGCACACAGCGCCAAGTGATAAGTTGAATATTGCAGGGATAGGAGTAGGGGGTAAGGGTCATGCCAATCTTTTGGCGATGAAGAATGAGAATATTATTGGTCTGTGTGATGTCGACTGGAAATATTCTCAAGCCTGTTTTGATTCCTTTCCAAAAGCGAAAAAATATTGGGACTGGAGAAAAATGTTTGATGAGCTGGGCGATTCAATTGATGGTGTAATGGTTGCCACAGCAGATCATACTCATGCCATTGTTGCAGCCAATGCTATCACCATGGGTAAGCATGTATATTGTCAGAAGCCTCTTACTCATTCTGTTTATGAATCACGCTTGCTCACAAAACTTGCAGCACACCATAAGGTTGCTACACAGATGGGTAATCAGGGCAATTCGGGTGATGGTGTACGTGAGTTGTGTGAGTGGGTTTGGAATGGTGAGATTGGTGAAATAAAAGAAGTTCATACCTGGACAAACAGGCCAATCTGGCCGCAGGGCTTGATGAGGCCTACAGAGGTGATGGCAACACCCGATAAATTGAATTGGGATCTGTTTATTGGTACGGCTCCCGAACGCCCCTATAATGAGATATATACCCCCTGGAACTGGCGTGGCTGGTGGGATTTTGGAACAGGTGCTTTTGGGGATATGGCTTGTCATGTTATGGATCCGGCTTACCAGGCTCTTAAGCTGGGGTATCCTGATACAATAGAAGGGAGCTCCACATTACTAAATACTGAAAGTGCTCCACAAGCTGAAAAGGTGAAATTTCATTTCCCTGTCAGGCCGAAAATGGCTAAGGTTGGTATGCCCGAGGTTGATGTATACTGGTATGATGGAGGACTCTTTCCTGACCGTCCGGCCAATATGCCTGATGGAGAGAAGTTTCTCAATGATGGAATGGGTGGCTGTATGTTCATAGGATCAAAGGACACCCTGATGTGTGATACCGGAGGGTTTAATCCCCGACTTTTGTCAGGCAGAAAGCCAAATGTTAATCCATATTTACGCAGGATTCCAAAAGCAGTTAGTTATGTGGATGGTCCTCATGAACAGGAATGGATCAGGGCATGTAAGGAAGCTTCTGGTTCCAGAGAAGAATCATCATCAAACTTCGCCTATTCAGGTCCTTTTAATGAGATGGTTCTGTTGGGTGTTCTGGCAGTTAGGTTACAAAGCCTGAATAAGACCCTGAAATGGGATGCAGAAAACATGAGGTTCACAAATATTTCAGCTAATGAGAGTCTAAAGGTTGTCACATCAGATGATTTTAAGGTTATAGACGGACATCCTCATTTCGAAACCAAGTACGGCGAATTTAACGCACTGGAGACAGCAAACGAATATATCCGGCATACATACAGGAATGGGCAGAAATTACCGGCAATGCCGTAATGTACTTACCTGATTACCATTTTAAGAACCTCAATCTGCCTGGATTGCGTTATTCGCAGGTAATATACTCCCGGAGGCAAAATGTCTCCGTTTTGCATCTTCCTGTTCCATTTAATTTCATTTTTACCGGGTTGGGGCAGTATTCTAAATAAGTCACTTATCCTTCTGCCAGCATTATCATATAGAGCCAGTTCCACTTCTTCTGTAGTTGATACAGGGGTGAATGCAATATTCACCTCTTCGCTAAATGGGTTGGGGAAGAGGCTGGCGTTGAAGCCGGGATAATTGTAAACATGGTCTGTACCTGTTGATTGGACGTTGAAATCGACTGTGATTTCTGATGAATATCCATTAAGGTCGAATATTTCCAACCGATAACTATGTTCTCCAACAGTCAGGTTTTCTGGCCTGTGAGTCAATCTGGAATTAACAGGATCCCAGACAGTATATACTTCCTCATCATCAATAAGGATCTTAGTGCGTGACAGGTCAAGACCCACACCGTATTTTCCGTCATCTACAACAGCCCAAATATGATCGGCAGGAGAAATTTCACTGCCCTCTTTTGGCCAGTAATCAATGATTTCGGGTGGTTTGGTATCATAGGCTGCGTTAATTTCGAGCCCAATGGCGTAGGTTGCCGACTTGCTGAATTCTGATGCTGCAGAATCGGGGTGTGAGCTAAAGTCATTTTCTAATCTTATCCAACTTAGAGTTTCAGGAACAAAACGGTATATGCGAGCAAGGGATTTATCTTCCTCTGAGAAACCTAGTTCGTTATACATTTCAGGATCTATTGCCAATTTCAGGCTGAGAGGATAAAACTCGTCAATCTCGACTTCCGATTCATCAAGATAACAGATGTCATAAACCTGACTAACGAGATAGAGTTTTGAATCATCTGGATTGGCTGATTTCAGGTTCCACTCATTTCCTCCTGATCCAACGCGGCTGGAATAGTACATATATCTTGCCTTGGGGCCAATGAATGGTTCCTCTGGAGCAAACCAGCTTCTTGGGTCAGCTTTTTTCACCCAAACAGAACCTTCTTTATATATATCACCAGCGATTCCACAAGCCCCGTCAAATGCTGCAATTGCGAGGTCCTGTCCTACTTCAAGGGCATATTCAGCAGTCTCAACCAGGTTGGCTATCCCATCTTTTACCAGAGCAATCGTCCCGTTCAATAGATCCACTAACTCTTGCTCGTAGTCAAAAATACTGCCAAATGGAGCTAATCCATCTGATTCATATACTGGAAGCAGATTGCCATGAGCAAAAAAGTATTCTTTTGTTGGTGCCCATAGTTCATCAAAATATGAAGCATTAAATCCCAGAAGAATTCCTGCTCCAATTCCCAGGGCCAGATCCAGTTCAACACCGATATCAATGTTCATCCCTATTGTTAAGTTTTCTCCAAATTGAATTAGGATGTGATCTTCAGGCCTTAAAAGGGTGTCTTCTTGCATGCTGAAGAAATCCTCAATACTGTTAGTCAACCCGTTAATACTTAATCCGAAATCTGGAATACCAGAGCTTGGTGGTTCAAATATATTGTACACGTCATTTATTAATGTATTCGTTCTGTTTATTCCATCAACAATAACCGCTTTTGGTACACATATATTAAGGGTTTCACCGGTGAGACCCTCGTCAAAGCTAAAACTTAATCCATGATAATGAAGATACCCCAAATTCAATGAACTGAAACCATCTTCAGTTGAGAAAAGTGCTGAGAGGGATATCTCAGATCCTTCTGTACCACCCAAAACATCGAATAAATTGAAATTCCCTACTTTGGCTTGCACTAGTCCAAAATCAAAGGCAGTTGCTAAAGCAATCTCAAATTCAAGTTCATCATCTTGGTTATAATGAGTCATGTTTCCGCTCATGGTTATAGATTCTGCTGCTTCCAGGAAAGTAAATTTAGGCAGCATGGAACTTGCTCCTGATTTTACCCCAAATTCAACTCCAACACTACCTTCAACTGAAGCTCCTACATTCCAGGAATACATAAGATCATTATAAATGTTCATCACATCAGGGTTTGTGACTTTCAAGGATTGTACAATTGCTGATATAACAATACCAAGGTAAGGGCTAGCTGCCGTTGTTCCCAGGGAAATAGTTTCCAGAACGTAAGCAGCCTTAGCCTTTTTCATTAAGTTTTGGTTACTGGGATTAATATCGAATTCAAGGCATTGCCCTACTGTGCCCGTAATTGTTACTTCAGCTTTTACACCAGCCTCCACTAAATCTATTCCTGTATTGACTTTCGGTGTTTCTAATCCTACACTGGCACCAACTTCAATTCTTCTGGATATCCATTCAGTTGATGAATTATCCCGCTCAAAAGTCATTCCCATTCCTGCGTTTCCTTTAGCTGAAACTGAAGCAGCAGCAACAGAGGGACCAGCACCTAGCGAACCTGCTAACAATTTTGCCCCAGCACTACCCCCGGCAAACAGATCTATACTTTGATTGAGCCTGAATGGCCCTACTTCAGCAGTAAAGCTTTCAGGTTTATTCCTAAGTGTTAAATAGCCGCCTGACATATCCACAGAATCAGGAAAATTAATTTCAAGATTACCTTCCATGTCAACTCTGGTCAGATCTATTTTGTATTGCATAATACCATCCCCCAAATATTTGCCCTCCATTGGAATGGCGGTATTTCCCGATTCCATGTACCAGCTGAATGAGAAATCTTCAGGAATAAGTGAACCGGAATCATCAATATAATAATAAATGTAGTTTATTGCTTCGGAGCTTAATTCCTCAACACGGAAGGGTTCACCACTGATAGCAGATGCTCCTGCCAGTGTAAGGTTAATTTCAGAATCACCAAAGGAATAATACTGATAATCTGCTGCAGTATGCTCATCCAGAGTAACCTTAATTTCAACTATTCTGGGGAAAGGGCCAAATTCTTCAGCATCATATACAATCTGGTAAAGGTTTTGCAGCCTACCGGAAATCATTCTGTAAATTAATGCCAGCTCCTTAGAGGATGGACTGAAATAATATTGCCCACCGGTTTCAAAGGCAATACTCTTAAGGGTAGGTTCGGCATTACCCGTGAGGCCGATGGTATATATTGGTATTCCATATGATCGTGCTTTCGAAATTACTGCTGTTGCTGTAGTACTGCTTTCGTTATCCATACCATCGGTAAAAGCAATCACTGCTTTGATTCCATCTTTTGTCCGGACTTGGTCTATGCTCATGCTAATCGCATCAAATACGGCCGTTGCGCCACTGGCAACAAAGTCGTTTATGGTGTTGATTAACAAGGTTTTATCTGTGGTAAATTCCTGATCAATTGTCGCTGTTGAATTAAAGCCTATGACACAGGCTGCATCATTTTCACCAAGGTTTTGAATAAAATCATTTGCAGCTTTTTTTGCATTTCTTAGATCCTTCCCGGACATACTGCCTGAATGATCGATAACCATGGATACGTTAATGTTTGAATTTTCAGTTCTGGTGAAAAAATCAAAATCCTCAATAAGCTGATTTTGTTCCCTTAGCTCGATCTGTGATTTCTGGAGTGACCTGATCGGCAGGTTGGACTGGTCGCTAAGGGTGAAATGACATATATTTTTCGGAAAGGAGTCGGTATCAATATGATAGAAATTTAGTACGAGGCTTTCAATATGCCCTTCACCTTGGATGAAGAATCTTTGATAAGCCTCATCTGGTTCATTGGTATTCAGTATAATCGTGTCTTTGGTTAAACCAGCTTCCAGACTGGTAAAAGTGAACGGAACAGTCACGGAACTGTCTGGCAATATCCATAACCGGTCGCCCAAATCAACACTTGTAGCAGCTGTGGCAGTTTCAACACCGCAAATGAGAAGATCCTGGTCACCATTATTTGACAGTGTGAACGAGGATTCTTTTTTTTGTCCAGTAGACATATCAGTAAATAATACTGATTCAGGATCCAAATCAGCCTCTGCATTTCCTGATACCGGACTGCTGAGAAATGGAATAAAATCAAAATCACCATTTAATGTTTCACCTAGGCCACTGGGATTTTCTTCATGGATAGGGCCCGAATTATGCGCCCACCAATTGTTTGTAACATCAACAGTCTGATCCGTTAAATTTTTAATTGCAATTTGGTTGTCGTAAAAATCGTTATTGTGGATTGAAGGATTACCTTCATCATCGACGGTTATTGATATTTTTGAGTGGTAAAAACGGCAGTCTTCAATTACAGGTGTTCCACCCACTATATTCATTCGTACACCTTCAAATGATGATCCCTCAATACTTCCCCCTGATCCTGATTTGAAATATAATGCACAGCTAGATCCGGTAAGATTGAAAATGCTGGCACCATTTATGTCAAGACTACCGGTGCTTGAAGAACTTGAGGCTACAAATATGGAATGCTTGTTCATAAATAATTGACAATCTTCAGATATTTCAAGAGTAGCTCCGTCCCTGATATTAAGACTCTGACACAGTGAATATGGCCATTCAAGAGGTTCCAGGGAGCAGTCTGATCTGACATTCCCACCAAGGAATATGTATTCGATATTACATGAATTATTACTGAATACAATTTGTCGCTGAGGGTTGAGCCTTATAGGCCAGATTACAAAATCGAAATGGTTATCACTAATGGTAATCCCATCGGCTGCATCTTCCTTAATATCTATATAAACGTTGTTAAGTTGGCAATCAATAATACTGCCATTGCCTCCCTTCTGGAATATTATTGCTTCATCACTATATTTTGAATTGTTGAAAATTGCTTTTTCGGCATTTAGGGTGCCGGAGCTGGTGCTATACCCTGCAGTTATATTTATTCCATTGAGTTCTATTGCAGTATTTTCAGCAATGGTGAGTGTGGCTTCATTTTTTATATTTAGTCCAGAGGTTAAATGATAATCCCATTGAATTGGTGAAAGTGAATAATCATTTTCCAGGGTTCCGCTAATACCATATACTAAGACGGAGCTTGTACATCCCTGTATATCAGGCATACAGTTAATGTCAGCCTTGATAGGCAGGTTGATGTTTGAAAACTCGCAGTCTTCCAGAGTAACTTCACCACCGTCCTTGTCTGTGTCGATATAGACATTGTTAAAACTGCTGTTGGAGAGAGTAACAAGGCCTCCATCCTTAACAAGTATTTTTCTTTCTGTGCTATTGCTTGAAAGGAATTCGATATTATTGCCAGTTAG
>CAYXQX010000171.1:0-7621 GCA_964467485.1 uncultured Porphyromonadaceae bacterium
AAGAAAAAACTTGAAAAAATATTGATATTTCCAGAGTCTCCTAAACCAATATTGGCCAGCTCAATTTTCCAGGGAGGAAAGTTATCGTCCCAGAATCCTGTTGTTTTAATTGCATTCTCATTCTCAGTTTTTTCCCCCATAATGACCTTCCCTGATAGAGTTGTAATACAGACAATTGTATTTTTTAATAACTGGATATTTTCAATTTCATTTTTAAAAAAATCACTTTCAAGGAAGGAATGATCTAAGGTAATCCCAAGTAATCCCGTATTTATCTCACTGTTTCCTTCAGTGAACAGAGCCGCCAGTATCAGGTAATCCACTCCGTCAATTTGTTTTAAAAACTGGAAAGGGGAGGCTTGAGTTGAGTTATTTGAAATAATTTCTCTGAGATCGGGTATTATATCCGATTTGATAGTATTGATTTTTTGCCATTCTCCTGTTTTATATTGATTTACTTCTTCTAAATGACTGAATCCATCTTTATATTTTGCTTTTAATTCGGCTTCTTCAGCGAATAGCTCTATAAGTATTTCAGATGTCAGATCAACATAGGCATAAAACCTACCTTCACTCAATTCCCACTTGTTATTAAGAAGTTCGTTATAAAAATCCATGGCTGAGGTAATTGCAGCTTCCGATTCTCCCAGGTTCTGATAACATTCAACTGCCAGTAGTTTTGCTTGTAAAATAATGGGTAAACCATTGGAGGAATAGATACCAGAATATTCGTTAATAATGCTTGAGTTAACATCAAGTGCCAGTTGGTATTTCCCATGTTTTATATAATTACGAACAATACAATTCAAAGCAAAGGCTTTGGTGTTTTTATCCTTTGAATAGGTTAACAGTTCATAATAATTTGATATTGCTTTCAGATATTCCTTTTGTTGAAATTCAAATTCTTCAGCCAATCTTATTTTATTCTGCTGAAAAGTATCGTAAGAAAGTTCAGGACTGCTGCCAGGAATATCAATACCAGCTTGAAACAAAGGAAAGAAGGTGTTTTCATTTTCGTAAAGAATGACTATTTGATCAACCAGCGGTTCATCTTCAAATTGCTTTTCCAGTAAGGTTTTAATATTTGGGTAGTCTTTGATACGGATTGATTGCTGACGGGTTAAGGATTCAATTTGCTTGCTAATCTCCTCTACCTCTTCAATAAGTTGGTTCTTAAGATTTTCAATTTGTTGTATTTGTTCGTTTTCAATCCGTTTTTCCAGCCTGAACTTTTCATTACGCAAAGCTATTACTCCAAAAATGCTAAGTGAAACAGATGGCAGGAAAATGGTTATTAGAAGAATAATCATTAGTTTTTTTTGTCCTTTTACTGCTATTTTAAGCTTTTGGAACATAGTAAAATTAATCAGGAGGAATTCGATTCGGAAAGCCAATTTACAAAAAAAGCAGCTCAAAGTCAATTCTTTAAGCTACTATTAGGTATTATCTCATGACACCCTTAGCTCCAATAATTATTTTATAAGGTCCTCCATAGGTTCTGTATAGTTCCCTCGTAACTGGGTTCTGATGACATCTGGTGGGTTAGCCCAAAAATC
The DNA here is from genome assembly GCA_964467485.1 of uncultured Porphyromonadaceae bacterium. Lineage (GTDB taxonomy): Bacteria > Bacteroidota > Bacteroidia > Bacteroidales > UBA12481 > JAUVKA01. The sequence goes on from CAYXQX010000171.1 coordinate 1,557, forward strand.
AAAAAGCCCGTCTTTATTGGAATAGACGGGCCTTGAGCTTTCTTGGGTATTGTTTCAGCGGAGAAGGAGGGATTCGAACCCCCGGTACCTCGCGGTACAACGGTTTTCAAGACCGCCGCATTCGACCACTCTGCCACTTCTCCAACGAGGTGCAAAAGTATAAATCTTTTCCTTATCACAAAAATATTATTTTAGGCTTTTTCATGTCTTCTGAATAGCCTATATATACTGCAATTTCAAAGTAAATTCTGGAATCTACATGAATTAATTCACAATTTGACCGAGTTATTAACAAAGTATTGGTATTTATCGCATAATTTTGATTTTTTTACATCTTGAAAATTTGGACAGGCCGTCAAAAGGCCTATATTTGTAAGTACTTGCGACTAATACATAACCTTTTAATAATTTAAACTATGAACAAAGCACAACTTATTGACGCTATCGCTAAAGATGCTAATCTCACCAAAGCCGACGCTAAAAGAGCACTTGATGCTTTTATTGATGCTACAACTGGAACACTTAAGACAGGTGGCCGTGTAGCCCTTGTTGGATTTGGCTCATTTGCTGTATCAGAACGGAATGCTCGTACAGGACGTAATCCACAAACTGGTGCTCCTATAAAAATCAGTGCCAAAAAAGTAGTAAAATTCAAAGCAGGATCTGATCTTTCAGACGCTGTTAAGTAGTAGCTGCTTAGGACATTACAGGGAGTGCTTAAGCACTCCTTTTTTTTTATGAAAAAATTGATCACCCATTTTTCCCAACTCTTAAGTCCCTCAAGACTTGGGACTTTCGAAAAGGTGCTCGCAAAACGCACACGTTATATCACTGTTGTACTGGAGGATATATACCAATCACAAAATGCGAGTGCTGTTTTAAGAAGCTGTGACTGTTTAGGAATGCAGGATATACATGTAATCGAAAACAGAAACAAATTCGATGTTGATCCCGAAGTTGTAATGGGATCATTTAAGTGGCTAAACCTGCATAGATATAATAAGGAAGAGTACAACACCATCTCTGCTATTGAAAAGTTACGGGCAGATGGATACAGAATCATTGCAACCTCTCCGCACACTGATGATAAGAATCTGGATGACATAGATCTCGGAGAGGGAAAAATGGCCCTTCTCTTTGGGACTGAGCTTACCGGACTTTCAGATAATGCCCTAGCTATGGCAGATGAGTATTTGAAAATTCCGATAGTGGGGTTTACTGAGAGCTTCAATATCTCTGTATCTGCTGCAATAATACTATATCAGCTCAGTCAGAAGCTGAGATCATCAGATATCCACTGGGAGCTTGAAGAACAAGAGGCGGATGCCCTTATGCTTGAATGGCTAAGAAAGAGCATTAAGAAATCTGAATTGATTGAAAATGCATTCAATAAAAAAAAATAATCATTTATATGGAAAGTCTGAAAGACCAGTTTCTCAAGAACCTCGGGCAAACTAGTCGTATCCCATTTGGGATAGAGGTAGATAAGGCAGTTGGATCAAAAATATTCACCCCTGATGGCAAGGATTACTTCGATTTACTAAGTGGTTTTTCTGTCAGCAATATTGGACACGGTAATCCTAAGGTAATAGCGGCAGTACAAGAACAGGCTGCCAAGTATATGCACACAATGGTTTATGGTGAGTTGGTACAATCTCCACAGGTTCAATATGCAGGTCTTCTCATCAGTAAGCTTCCTAAATCCCTTAATAAGGTTTTCTTCGTAAACTCAGGGTCTGAAGCTATAGAAGGAGCTCTCAAATTAGCAAAAAGGATAACAGGAAGGACTGAAATGGTTTCATTCACCAATTCCTACCATGGAAGTACCCACGGTGCTCTTAGCATGATGGGATCGGAGAAATACAAAACATGGTTCCGTCCCCTTTTACCTGATGTAAGAATGATTGATTTCAATTCCTTCGAGCAGCTTGATCAAATATCAGAAAGGACTGCAGCTGTTCTTATTGAACCTATACAATCTGAAGCAGGTATAATAGAACCAAAGGATGGCTTTCTCAAAGCACTGCGCCGAAAATGCACAGACACAGGTGCCCAACTGATCTTCGATGAGATCCAGACTGGCATGGGTAGAACGGGGAAATTGTTTGCTATGGAGCACTATGATGTGGTTCCCGATATACTGGCTCTGGCCAAAGCTTTAGGAGGAGGCATGCCCTTGGGTGCGTTTATCTCATCCCATGAAACCATGGAATCGCTGATAAAGGAGCCAGGACTGGGACACCTTACAACCTGTGGGGGTCATCCCGTTAGCTGTGCTGCAGGCATGGCAGCGTTGAATGTTATTCTTGATGAAGACCTGTTAAACAAATCAGAAGAAAAGGGTCAAAAATTCAGAAGCCTGATGAAGCACCCCTCAATAAAAGAGATACGTGGTAAAGGCCTGTTTATAGCTCTGAAGCTGCAGTCTGCCGAACAGAATGTCAGACTCTTTAAGAGAGCAAAAGATCATGGTTTCATTACCGACCTCTTCCTTTTCAATGAGGATTCATTCAGGATTGCCCCACCACTTTCAATATCTGATGAGGATATTATTGAACTTTCGGGTAGAATTCTAAAAGCTCTAGACAATAGTTTGGAAATTACTTAACGGCAAAATTAAGAAGGCTCTCACCTTCAATAAAGGCCTCCAGCCTGTCACCAATCTTAACTGGCCCAACGCCTGCAGGTGTTCCTGTAAATAATAGATCACCTATTTGTAAGGAGAAAAACTTTGAAACATAAGATATAAGCTGGTCGAAAGGAAAGATCATATCGCCCGAATTTCCTTTCTGTACCTCAATACCATTTATTTCTAAATTGAAAGATATATCGCCTAAATCGTTGAAGTGATCCTTGTCAATAAAAGTCCCCAGAGGGGCAGCACCGTCGAAGGCCTTAGCTTTCTCCCAGGGTAAACCACTCTCCTTAGCCTTCTTCTGCAAATCCCTGGCTGTGAAATCTATACCAACACCGATCTGCTGATAATACCGCTTAGCAAACTTCTCTTGAACATTTTTTCCAGCCTTGGATATTTTTAGCACAAGCTCCACTTCATGGTGGATATCATTAGAAAAATCAGGATAAAAGAATGGTTTATTCCTTTGGATTATACAAGTAATGGGCATCATAAATACAACCGGCTCAGAGGGTAAAGGGTTGTTCAACTCCTTAGCATGCTCAGCATAATTTCTTCCAATTGCAAAGATCTTCATGTATACAGAATTACTTAGACCTTATCTCAAGATATATGCGGGTAATCAATTTTTTGGTGTAAGCGGGAAAATCTCCCCTCATCATCCAATCATAATAGCTGGGTTCCTTCTCAAAAACGCTATCAACTTTTCTCCCTTTATGCTTACCAAAATTAAAAAGCACATTTTTCCCCTTGTCATAAACCAGTCTTCCCACCAAATCAGCAAACTTATCTGAGTTGGACAACTCTGCGAGAGAATCGATACTGTTACCCAGATCTTCATAACGCTCCACCTGAGCCTTAAGGATCTCCCAGGTTGCCACTACATCTGCCTTAGCAGAATGAGCATTCATCAGGTCCTTATTGCAATAAAATTTGTAAGCACCTGACAAAGTTCGAGGTTCCTGCTTAAAAAATATTACCTGCACATCAACCAGCTTCAACTTTTTGATATCGATCTCAATCCCTGCTCTTTCTAACTCTTCTGCCAGCATTGGTACATCAAAACGATTAGAATTGTATCCTCCCAGGTCACATCCTTTGATAAATTCATAGACCTGACTGGCCAGATCCTTAAAAGTAGGTTTGTCTTCAACATCCCGATCAAAAATCCCATGTATACCAGAGCTTTCCGCCGGAATGGGAATTGTTGGATTGATGCGATATGTCTGATCCTCCTCCTTACCGTTAGGATGAATCTTAAGCATTGAAATTTCTACTATCCTGTCGGTAGCCGGATTAAGCCCTGTTGACTCAATATCAAAGAAAACAATAGGTTTTGTAAGCTCAATTGTCATAATGAAGAATTACCCCCCAGAAATAGCTGAGGATTTTATAAAGTTTATCAAATTAGGGACTAAGAATTTATCATCATTGGCATGAGGAGCATCAGGAGATCCTCATCTTCATTTTCTTTCTCTTTAGGCAATAACAACCCTGCACGGGTGGGATCAGAAAGCTCCAATACTACATCATTTGAGCTAATATTGGAAAGAATTTCTATTAGGAAAACAGACTTGAAACCAATCTCCATCTCATCACCACCATACTCACAATTGAGTTTTTATACAGCAGAAATAGAATAATCGATATCCTGTGCTGAAATAACCATTTGATTAGTCAGAATCTTCAACTTGATAAGGTTACTTGCCTGGTTTGAGAATACTGATACTCTCTTGAGAACATTATAGAAATCTAGTCTGTCGACAATTAACTTGTTTTCGTTATTAGTAGGAATAACAGCCTCATATCCTGGGTAGTTACCTTCTACTAATCGACAAATCAGGGTATAATTACTTAATTTGAATACCGCGTTTTTATCATCAAATTTTATTTCAACATCTTTCTCTTCACGAGTCAGGATATTTTTAAGGAGATTAGCTGGCTTCTTGGGTAAAATGAAGGATGATTCGCTTGCAGCCTTAGCATCAAAACGCCTGTAGCGCACCAGCTTATGGGCATCGGAACTAACAAAAGTAATACTATCCTCTTTCAGCTCGCAAAAAATACCATTCATCACCGGCCTTAATTCATCATCGGCAGTTGCAAAAAGAGTTCGATTGACCCCTTTCATAAGCATTTCGGCAGGTAATACTAATTCGGATACCCGGTCTTCTTTAAGCTCAGGAAGACGTGGATAATCCATCGCTGGTTTGCCGACAATACTATATTTACCATTCTCGGAGATAATATCTATACCAAAAGTATCCAGATCGATTTGAAACGTTAGAGGTTGCTCTGGAAATTCCTTCAGAGTATCATTTAAAATCCTGGCTGGGATCGCAATATCCCCTTCTCCATCGGCATTCTCAAGGCTCATCTTAGTAATCATAGTTGATTCAAGATCGGAAGCAGTGATTGTCAACTCCGTTCCTTTCAGTTGAAAAAGAAAATTCTCCAGGATTGGAAGGATATTTTTTGTGCTGATAACTCTGTTTACAGCTTGCAGATGGCTCAATAAATCAGTACTCGAAGCGATAAATTTCATAAGAATATTATTTAATACTAAACGTCCTTGGTTAGACCAAACCAAAAATATAAAAAACTGCTGTATTTAGAGGCTGCAGACAGCTTATTTATAAACAATTTTTCATCTGGCTATAGGGAAGAAATAATCAAATTCCTTAAACATAGCTTCGAAAACATAAAACTGTATTACAACCCAAATTTCCCCATCAATCAGAGCATACATACGCTCATTATCCCACTCCAAAGGATTTCCCTCATCATCAAACAGATCCATAGCTTTCCTGATATGAGCTTCAACAGTTTTAGTATTTCCCTTATTATCGCTTACCTCAAGGACTCTAAAAGGTACAGCACTGCTAAGAGAATCGACAAGATCGGGATCCATTGAATCTTTAAAATACTCGCAAGCGGCTTTTTCAAACTTAGAAACATAATACCTCAATGCCATTGTATCGATAGCAGGAGCTTTAATATTTCCATTCAGGGAGTTTATATCAAAACCATAACCCTTCTTCTCAATCATAAAAGATTGATCAGGAAAGATATTGTTTACAGATTTTATGCTGGTAATATTATCGAAATCATACTCAAAAATAATCGGAGATCTCCATTCTCTTTCATCAGTAAAGAAGCGGCTACTCAGGTATCCGGCAAATCCTGGTATGGCAACAATAAACGGAACAGAGGAGCCCTCCAGCATCATATAAGTCCCCAGCTGGTCTTGTGTTGGGCCCCCAACATAAATTGTTTTTAAGATCTTGCCCTTACTATAAATCTCCACTTTTGTATTTCTCGTGGCCAGCATCTTAATTACATTATCCATTGAAGACACAGAAACAGGGTTCCTTACCTGAACCCGCTTAAGGGTTTTGAGTAATATTTGAATGGCATCATTTCTGGCATT
>CAYXQX010000172.1:0-7605 GCA_964467485.1 uncultured Porphyromonadaceae bacterium
AGTTTCATCCAGCAAAAGAAAAGAAGTGAAGCCTAATCCTGTTTAAGAATAAAAGTAATGGAATCAGACTGAATTTAATAGAAATCCAAGGTTTTGTTTCGGCATTGTTTCAGCAGAAACACAGAAAAAGCCCTTAGCTCACTGATAATGTGACACTAAGGGCTTTCTTTTTGTGGTACCACTCGGAATCGAACCAAGGACACACGGATTTTCAGTCCGTTGCTCTACCAACTGAGCTATGGTACCTCCTCTTTACCCAGTCATTTTTGGGTTGACAAATGTAAACCAAAATTTGATTTTAGCAAAATAGCTGATCCCAAACTATCCTTGTTTAAAATCTTTTCAAATAAGACGCTGTATTTGTGGGATTTTATACCTTTGCAGGCCAAACAAATAGTTGATAGTGAAGCATTACCAACACACTTTGAATAACGGGATTAGATTAGTTCATATTGAGCAGGATTCACCCGTGGCACACTTCGGTCTGCTTGTAAACACAGGCTCCCGGGATGAAGCTGTTGATGAACATGGAATGGCCCATTTCATAGAGCATGTAATTTTTAAAGGGACTAAGAAGCGGAGAGCTTACCATATCCTCAGCAGACTGGATGATGTGGGAGGCGATCTTAATGCCTACACTACTAAGGAAGAAACAGCTTTTTATGCCTCTTTCCTATCTCAGCACTATGAAAGAACTATAGAGCTTATTGGCGATATAGTCTTCAACTCTGTTTTTCCTGCAGGGGAATTAGATAAAGAGCGTGAGGTTATTATCGATGAAATCAATTCATACAAAGACAGCCCGTCGGAGCTAATATTTGATGATTTTGAAGAGCTGATATATGCTAATCATCCTATTGGACGAAATATCCTGGGAACACCGGAAACAATTAATAGCTTCGGCCGTAAGAATATTGATAAGTTTCTGAAGAACAATTACCATACCGACCAAATGGTTCTTTGCTCTGTGGGCAAAATCAAATTTGATAAACTAGTACGCCTGGCTGAAAAGTATTTTGGGGAGATTCCGGAAAACATCAGGAATAGTAAAAGAAAGCCCTTCAAAAATTATAAAGCAGTGGAAAGTATCAAAGAAATGGATACACACCAAATTCACTGTATCCTTGGCAATGTAGCCTATAATGTGAGAAACAAAAAGAGACTCAGCCTGGTGCTTTTAAATAACCTCTTGGGTGGTCAGGGCCTTAATTCCCGATTGAACCTTTCCCTCCGCGAAAAATATGGCTACGCATATAATGTGGAATCATCTTTCACCCCATATTTTGACACAGGAGTCCTCAGCATATATTTCGGAACAGACAAGGATAAGTTTGATAAAAGCCTGAAGCTTGTTCATAAAGAACTCAGCAAGCTACGTACTCAGAAGCTTGGCCCTCTTCAGCTAAAAAGAGCTAAGGACCAGATGATTGGCCAAATTGCCATTTCAACCGACAGTAATGAGAATTTACTTTTTACTCTTGGCAAGTCATATCTGCTTTTTGATAAATTTGAAGATCTGAAGAATGTCAATGCTAAGATCAATGCTATAACAGCCGACCAGCTCCTGGATGTGGCAAATGAGAGTCTGGATCCGGCCCAACTATCACTCCTGACTTACAAATGAGTTCGCACGAAAAAAATATTGGTTTTGAGGAAGAAAAAATGGCAGAATATATTGCCAGACATAGTAAGCCAGAAGATCCTCTCCTCAGTGAATTAATAAGGGCAACCCACCTGAAAATATATCATCCACGGCGCTCATCTAATCACCTCTCAGGCCAGCTTTTGAAAATGTTTAGCAACATGATCAGGCCAAAAACTATTCTTGAAATCGGCACCTTCACCGGATATGGAGCAATTTGCCTCACAGATGGATTAACGGATGGCGGGATTCTTCATACCATAGAAATTAATGATGAGTTGGAAGATTTTACCCGCCATTGGATCGAAAAAGCGGGTTTAACAAGCTGCATTAAGCTTCATATTGGAGATGCTTTGGAAATTATCCCCAAAATTGAGAATAGCTTTGACCTGGTTTTTATTGATGGGGAGAAAAATCAGTATTGCGATTATTATAATGCAGTTATTGACAAGGTAAATAAGGGAGGATTTATTATTGCCGACAATGTTCTCTGGAGCGGAAAGGTTGTTGATGAAAATATTCCTGCAAAGGATCACTTCACAAGGGGAATACTGAAATTCAACAAGATGATCCAGGATGACCCCAGAGTAGAGAATTTGTTGCTTCCGGCATTTGATGGCTTGATGATAATTAGGAAAAAGTGATTCTAACATTTATTCTCACTGTGCACAGCGGTGCTCTTTTGTTGCTTTTTACCTGTTCCACCAGGTTCCGGCGTTCGCCGGAATGACGTTTTCATTTGAGTTACAGTGTTGGAAAAAGTGCAACTGCCATCATCTGCTGGAAAAACCCACACGTCATCTTGAAGCGAAGCGGAAATCCCAATTTATCGGGGCCGGAAGCGCAGCGAAGATCCGGGACCGGATGGCATAAGTATAATGACGGGAAATATCATAAATCAATTTTTCTATCTTTGGTAAAATTCAAAATCAAGATGAAAAAACGCTTAATACTGTTATCCCTGATATCCTTGACTTTCCTTTCCAGCTGCAAAAAGGAGAACCCCAAAATTGAGATCCAAACATTTAAGGGTTTAATGATCGTTGAACTGGATATCCAGAATGCCCCGATTACAGCAGGTCATTTTCTAAAGCTGGTCGAGGATGGTGTCTTTGACGGCGGATCGTTCTATCGCTCTGTAAGAGGAGGATCCTCTGACACAAACCCCGTTCATATCAGGGTTGTTCAGGGAGGAATATCACATAAGCCAAACAAGCCTAAGGTGGAGGCAATACCCCACGAAACTACTGATGTAACCGGGATTAAGCATAAAAACATGGTCATCTCAATGGCCAGATCCAAGCCAGGCACCGCCTCATCAGAGTTTTTCATTTGTATTGGCGATCAACCCGAATTGGATTTTGGCGGCAAACGCAATCCTGATGGTCAGGGATTTGCCGCTTTTGGCAAGGTAGTCGTTGGCGAAGACATCGTTCACAAAGTATGGGGCAGTTCAGCAATGGGAGAGCTGATAGACCCGGTGGTTATGATTCATCAGATTAAAGTTAAGAAATAATGGCTCTGTACAATCATGCCATACAACTGAGCGACAGAGGAATGCGTGTACTCAGGTTTCCACTCGTAAGACTGGTAGTAGCAATTGCTTTTATCATGCTGAGCACAACTGTTGCCTATTATCTTACCGAAGGAATCATGGCCCTGGTAGGCTCTGCACCCTTCAAATATTTTGAATCAGCCTTGGGAACTATCCTCCTTTGCATCTTTTCAATACTGTTCTACCATATCTACGTAGCCCTTTTCGAAGGCCGACCCACCTTGGAATTATCCGTATCTTCATTGATCCCTCAATTAAGTCTTGGCTTGCTCCTGGGACTTGGGTTTATATCAATTATCATCCTAACACTCAACCTTTTTGGTGCTTATGAAATAGTTGGATATAATGTTCCCGGAGTAATGATCCCGGTACTGATCATGGCCTTACAAGCCGGTATTTATGAAGAAATAATAACACGCGGAGTACTTTTCAGGATTGTCGAAGATGGTCTAGGTACCTGGTGGTCTGTTTTGATCTCCGCCCTGATATTTGGGTTCCTTCACATCTGGAATCCTAATGCAACAGTCTTTAGCTCACTCTCCATTGCTATGACAGCCGGAGTTGTTCTGGCTCTGTTTTATGTCTTAACCAGAAAACTATGGGTCCCTATTGGGATACATATCGCCTGGAACTTCACCCTGGGTGGGATATACGGTGCCGCTGTCTCCGGAGGCGACACACAAGGCCTTATACAAGCTGAGATAAATGGATCTGAGCTACTCACAGGGGGAGAATTCGGGCCGGAAGCATCAATTGTAACAGTTATATTTTTTCTGATTATTGGGATTTTTCTTGCCTGGAAAGCCATTAAGAAAGGGGCTATCATTAAACCAGCCTGGAAAAAGTAATCCTGATTTTAACTTAAAGCACTCATGATCAGAAAAGCACAAACAAAAGATATTGAAGCAATTGCAGCCTTTCAGCTGGCAATGGCAATGGAAACAGAAAACCTGGAGTTAAATCAGGATACAGTTTTAAAAGGGGTGAAATCAGTTTTAAATGATCCATCCAAAGGATTTTATATTGTAAGAGAAGAAAATAACAAAGTTGTCGCTTCATTAATGATCACCCTCGAATGGTCGGATTGGAGGGCACAAACAATATGGTGGATCCAGTCCTTATATGTCATACCCGAATGGAGACAAAAAGGGATTTACAAAAGTATGTACCTCTATCTGAGAGAACTGGTGCATAACAACTCCTCCATCGGAGGAATTCGACTATACGTAGATAAAACTAATACCTCAGCACAAAAAGTTTACGAAGCCCTCGGAATGAACGGCGAACATTACCGTTTCTACGAAGACATGAAGTCCTGAGAAGTACGATTTTAGAACCCAGATAAAAAATAATGAAAAAAGTAATATTTGTATGCATCCTGATACTGTCAGGTTTATCAATAAACGCACAGAATTCCTTCTTGGTCACCTCCGCCGAGCTCAGTGAATGGGCTCACTACCTGGCATCAGATGAAATGAGAGGCAGAGGAAACGGCTCTCCTGAAATGGAAATCGCATCAAAATTCATTCAAAAACAATTTGAGAAAGCCGGTCTTAAGCCTGCTCCTGGAATGGATGGATATATACAAGAATTCAGCTTTGAAAGCCGTCGGGGGGGTACAATTGATGAAAGAAATGTAATCGGCTATCTGGAAGGATCAGATCCGGTTTTAAAAAATGAATTTCTGATTTATAGCAGCCATTTTGATCACATCGGTGTTGGAAGAATTGTTGATGGTGACTCCATCTACAACGGGGCCAATGATAATGTTGCTGGAACTGCCACCATCATGGGACTGGCACATTCATTTCAGAGATCGGGGAAAAAGCCAAAACGGTCGATGCTCTTTATTGCCTTCGCAGGCGAGGAGCTTGGCATGAAAGGCTCAACCGCTTTTTTTAATGAAGGACCAATTCCTCATGATAAGATATTCCTGGACATGAATATGGAAATGACAGGCCACTGCACCCTTCTTGGTGAAGAACGGTATTATATCACCGGCCCAGGCTTCACTAATTTCGACGAATTGCTCGACAAGTACAACAAGCAGACAAGCTGGAAAAGAGTTGACACAGTTAAAAGTGCAGATGGATTAATGTTTGCTTCTGATAATGTAGTATTTGCGATAAACAGGGAAGGTGAAAAAGCAGAACTGAATATACCTGCACATACTCTCTGCACCCATGGTGGAGAGCCCCATATCCACCGCCCCAACGATGAGCCTCAATTTATGAATTATGATAATATGGCCAGCCTGGTTGATTACCTGTTCGATCTCAGCCTACACCTATCAGGCATGGACAAAGATCTGATTAAGTGGGATGTAGCTGCCTTCGACAAGTTCATGGAAGAACGCCGCCGCAGATAAAAAAATAAGGCCCAAGTTAAACTTGAACCTTATTCCTTTAAGACGCAATTATGCGTCTCTACAATCTTGTACCCGGGGCCGGGCTCGAACCGGCACGACCTAATGGCCACTGGATTTTAAGTCCAGCGCGTCTACCAATTCCGCCACCTGGGCAACTTGTAAGAAGCCTGAATGTGGTAGTCATCCAGGCTTCTATTTGAGCGGGAAACGGGACTCGAACCCGCGACCCCGACCTTGGCAAGGTCGTGCTCTACCAACTGAGCTATTCTCGCTTTTGGGATTGCAAATATAATCTATCTTTAGTTTCTCTGAAAATTTTTCTTTAAAAAATGTAAAATTTAGCCCTTACCACCTAACTCCTTATAGCGAAAACAACTGGTTTGATGGTCATTAACCACTCCTCCAGCCTGAAGAAAAGAATATACAATGGTCGATCCAACAAACTTAAAACCCCTTTTAATCATATCTTTACTGATAACATCGGAAAGATTTGTTGTAACTGGCATATCATTCATTGACTTACAGGCTGTATCAATGATTTTATTATCAGAAAAATCCCATAGATAAAGATCGAAACTGCAAAATTCTTCCTGTATCCTTAAAAATGCCTGCGCATTAGTAATAGTACTGCGAATCTTAAGCTTATTCCTGATGATACCGGCATCCTGTAACAACTCCTGAACCTTATCTTCCTCATATCTGGCTACCTTCACGGGATCAAAATTATCGAAGGCCTTACGGAAATTCTCCCTCTTGTGAAGAACTGTCCTCCAACTCAAACCAGCCTGGAAAGCATCCAAAACAATAAATTCAAACCATTTCCTATCATCATGCAAAGGAACACCCCACTCTTTATCATGATATTCAATCATCAGGGGATCATCGGAAGGCCAGGCACATCGGTTCATAAGACGTAAAATTTAAGATGCAAGATGCAAGATAATTATTAATGGTGAATTTACGGATAACGGGATAACCGGATAACGGATAATGATTAATTGTTAATGCTATTCAGGCATGGACACCCTAGCAACTAGCAACCCGCACCCAGCACCTAATTTATCCCCGAAATCCGCTTAATCTCATTCAACTTATTAAGTGCTTCGAGTGGAGTAAGGTTGTCAACATCCAGATTGGCTATCTCATCACGTATTTGCTGTAATACAGGATCATCAAGCTGGAAAAATGACATTTGGAAGCCTTCTCTTTGCTGAGCGAGGTCTTTAACCGGCTCATTCATTAATTCCCTTCTATGAGATGTTTCGAGCTCTTTCAGTATTTCATTGGCCCTACTCACTATAGATTTAGGCATACCGGCCATCCTGGCCACATGTATCCCAAAACTATGGGCACTGCCACCCGGAACAAGCTTTCTTAAGAAGATCACCTTCTTGTCGACTTCCTTAACTGAAACATTGAAGTTCTTAACCCTTTTGAAGGATTTCTCCATCTCATTAAGTTCGTGGTAATGAGTTGCAAAAAGTGTTTTCGCCCTGGTTTTGGAATTTTCATGAATGTATTCAACAATAGCCCAGGCGATGGAGATCCCATCGTAGGTACTTGTGCCTCTTCCCAACTCATCAAAAAGGATCAAGCTGCGATCGGAAAGGTTATTTAAAATAGACGAGGCCTCATTCATCTCAACCATAAATGTAGATTCTCCTGACGAAATATTATCAGATGCCCCCACCCTGGTGAATATCTTATCTACCAACCCGATTTGAGCTGATTCAGCCGGGACAAAAGAACCAATTTGTGCCAAAAGAACAATAAGGGCTGTCTGCCTGAGCAATGCCGATTTACCTGCCATGTTCGGCCCGGTAATAATCATTATTTGCTGCTTATCCTGATCCAGCAATACATCATTGGCGATATATTCCTCACCAAGAGGAAGCTGCTTTTCAATTACGGGATGCCTGCCTTGCTTAATATCAATGATCCCATCATCGCTCAATACAGGTCTCAGGTATCTGTTTGCTATGGCAACTTCCGCAAATGAACGAAGCACATCCAACTGAGCAAGAAGATAAGCATTGAGCT
>CAYXQX010000173.1:0-7577 GCA_964467485.1 uncultured Porphyromonadaceae bacterium
TTCAAAAACAGCAGCAAGAATCATATAAATCAGGATAAAGGCTGCGGCAATGAGTATATAGAAGTCTTTAAACTCATTCTCTTCGTGTACAACTTCAACAGCCACCCCAGCCGGAATACTCATCCCGGCAACCAGTTCATCAACCTCAAGGCGTGCTGCATCCAGCAATGCTTTAGCATTATTTACCTCACTATCAAACTGATATGTAATATCTATTTCTTTCTCCTGATTTACCCTGTCGATCGATGACAATCCCCTTGAAAAGTAAACCTGGCTCAAATCCTGGAGTTCATAAGTTGCCCCCTCTGAGGATTGGATATTGAGCTCCTTGAGCTCCTCCATACTTCTCTCTTCATCCTCCTCAGGTACATCCATTTTAATAATTATATCGTACTCTTCTGTTCCTTCTTTAAATACTGCACCGGAATTAATCTCGGATGGGAATGAGCTTAATTCAGAGCTGACATTATTGAGTGAAACTCCTCTCTCACTCAACTGACCCTTATCAAATGCCATATGTACTTCCTCCCTGTTTGAAGCCGCACTCAAACTAACTGATGAAATACTGGTAAGTTCTTCCAGGTAGTATTGCATATCTTCAGCAACACTCTTCATCAATTCAAAATCCTGACCTTTTATCAGCACCATTTCGCTTTGGGTGCCAATTCCCATATAGCTCTCGAAGCCGCCTCCGCCTCCCCGGCCACCTGGTCCGCTACCTCCTCCTCCTCCGCCAAAACCTGAGCTTGAAGAGAAGGTTTGAAAATCAATCTCGGCAGTGTTAATATCATCAAGCCTCCTGTTTATATCGGATTTAATCTCAGGTAGTCCCCTTCCATTAATATCCTGATAATCTTCGAGCAAAATTATAGTGACAGTGGCATCCTCCTCCTGGACAGAAACCACAATATCTTCTTTCTCCTCAATACTGCTCAGTCTTTCCTCAATACTTCTAACCGTTATATCTGTAGTTTCCAGTGTTGATCCACCCGGCATTGTAACATCAAGCCTTATCTCACTCGTCTCAGCTTCCTGTAATGTGTTGGTTGATATTGCCAAAGCAATAAAAATGGTGACAAAAAACATAAGTAAGGCTCCAAGAATCGTCCAGGCCGGGTTACGCATGCTGGTCTTTAACAAAAGCAAGTAGTTCTGTATCAGTTTGTTATGCAGAGAGATTTTCTCGAAAATAACCGGACTTTTCCCGGGCTTACCCTTCATAAAGAGGTGAGTAAGCATAGGAATGAAAAACAAAGCTACTAGTAAAGAAACCAGGAGGGTGGAAATAATTGAAATACCAATATTATCCCCTAATAACTTTATATATATAACATCTGAAAATAAGAATGGAACAAAGACTGTTATAGTGGTCAGTGTAGCAGCCACTATCGAACGCCATACTTCTTTAGTACCCTGAACAACCGCTTTGGTAATATTCTCACCCGCAGAAGCCCTTCGGTAAATATTCTCAAGCACCACAACGCTATTATCCAGTAGCATTCCAATAGCCAGTGCCATCCCAACAAGTGTCAGGCTATTAATGGTAACTCCATAAGCATAGAAGAAATTAAAGGCGGTAAACACTGAAATAGGTATCGCTAGTCCAATAGCAAACACCAGCCTTAAATTCCTCAGAAAGATCCAAAGGACAAATATGGCCAATAAGCCACCAATCATAGCAAGATTAATTATCTGATCAATATTCTCCTCCATCAATTCGGCGGTATCCTCCTGAATCACTAATTCAACATTGAGAGCTTTTAGCTCTTTATTAATTTGCTCAACCTCGGATGTCACATCGTGAGACAGATCAATCATATTCATCTGAGAATCACCAGTTAGAATAAGAGTAACTGCCTCTAATCCGTTAATCCTTGAGTATGAAGTCTCCTCTTTGACCCCAAAATACACATCTGCAATGTCCCGTATAAGAATTGGTCCATTACGGGAAACTACAAGGTTTTCAATCTCTTCCAGCTTAAAGTATTCGGCTGATACATGTACGAAAAGTTTTTTGCCACCACTATAAACCTGGCCAACAAAAGTTTTTTCCTTTTCATTTTGGTTTAGAGCACTTCTAACCTGAGATGCGGTAAGTCCATAAGCCTCAAGAGCATCTTCATCAAGAGTCAGTTCAAGTGATTTTTCCTGACCGCCAAACACCTCAACTCCGGCAACCCCATCAATATTTTCGAGCTTTGGAACTATCTCCTTATCGGTAAGGTTTCTTACTCTGTTTACCCCGCCTTCACCCATCACCTGCAGGCTCATTACTGTGTTGGTCCCAAGTTCCAGATCAACTCTTGTAATAGTCATATTGAATCCTTCAGGAAGATCATTTCTGATTTGTTGGATTTGATCCTGTAGTTTTAACTCGGCGTATTTAAGATCTACATCCTGCTCATAGGAGATATAAACCATACCCCTTCTCTGCTGTGACTGGGAGGAAATCTCCTCAACATCCTCAAGAGTTCCTACCGCCCCTTCAATTGGTATAATGGCCTTTCGCTCCATATAACCGGGGTCAACCTCCATAGGAGAGCTAACCTGTACGATCAACATTGGGGCCGTCGCATTAGGGAATAACTCTACAGGAAGATATTGGTAGGAAATGTAACCCAACATTGTCAGGCCTAAAAAAAACATCCCAATAAGGGTTTTCCTATTTATTACCACATTCATATCTTCTATCTATTCGGTTGGTTGAGCTGGTTTGATCCAATGAATAAATTGATCAAAAACTGCATAAACACAAGGTATAACAATAAGGGTTAATAAGGTTGACGTTACGAGGCCACCTATCACCGCCAGAGCCATAGGTGATCTGAGAGCAGCACTCTCACCAAAACCGAATGTCAGGGGCAGTAATGCCAATATAGTCGTTAAACTAGTCATTAAGATAGGTCTGATTCTATGCTGCCCTGCTTGTAAAATCGCATCTATTCGCTTCACTCCGGATTTCCTCAGCTGGTTAATAAAATCCACCAGAATAATGGAGTCATTGACGGCAATACCTATCAGCATGATGACTCCTATTATAGCCATGATATTCATGGTCTTACCCAAAATAAAGAACAACACTATTGTACCAACCAAAGCCAGAGGCACTGTGAGAATTATAGTAAATGGATGCAATAAAGATTCGAACTGGGATGCCAGAACCATATACACCAATACCAAAGAAAGAATTAGTGCAAAACGAAGATTGTCCATTGATTCCCGTCGCTTCTGCTCCTCTCCAGCCTGTCGGATTGAATACCTTGGAGGAAGACTGATATCTGCCAATTGTTCATCCAGGTCCTGAATGATGTGATCAAAAGCTTTACCCTTATGAAACTGTGCATAAACCTGGCCAACCCTGTTCTGATCTGATCGAAGGATCTGCTTCGGAGCATCAACTATCTGAATACTTGATACATCAGACAACCTTAATTCTGTGGTACCAACCTTTAAGATTAGGTTACTTAATTCACTTGCCTGGATTTCCGGCAACTTTATCCTTATGGTTTTCAACTCTCCCTCATACTCAAAATCACCTGCATCGGATCCTTCCAGCAAATCCTGAACCTGACTGATAATTTGATCAACGCTTAAATTATAAATTCCAGCACGGTAGCGGTCAATAATAACCTCAACTTCAGGTGCCCCATCTTCAAAACTTGTTTCAACATTGTACAAATCTGGAGAATTAAGCATAATCTCTTCTACCTGGGCTGTAATTCTTTCAATATGTTCAAACTCCTCTCCAACAACCTCAACAATAACAGGAGCATCATCGGTGCCCAGAGTAGTTTGCAATGCTGTTTCGTCCTGTATGAACAACACCTCCATATCAGGCATATTGGCAACCATTAAACCCAGAGCATCCATGATCTTACTGGCTGATATCTCTCCATCCTTTGTCAGCAATACTTTAATATTTGCTGTGTTTTCATTTTCAAAAATTGAACCTGCATCGTTGCTGGAAGAAGCGGGGCCAATACGGGTGTATAAAGTTTGTAATTCATCACCCATAGCCTCTCGCATCATGGCTTCCAGAGTTAAGATAGCCTTCTCAGTTCTCTCAATGCGGGTTCCCTCCTCAAGTTTAATATCCATCGAAAACTCTCGCCCTTCTGTTCGAGGCATAAACTCACTACCAACCTTTGGAACAAGATAAAATCCAAATGCAACAAGAAGTGCTGCAATTAAAATAACCAGATATTTAACTTTTAAAATGCGAGCCAGAAATTTTGCATACCAGCCAAATCTTACTGAGCTATCCTGCTGCTTTTTCTTGCTTGGTTTGACAAACCTCGAAAAGAGCATTGGAATAACCATGAGGGCAACAAATAGCGAACTCAACAGGGAAAAAGCAACTGTCCATGCCTCATCCTTAAACAGCTCACTGGCTGCGCCATGCAGATATACTATAGGTAGAAATACAACAATCGTCGTTAAGGTAGAAGCCGTGATAGCTCCTCCCACTTCAGCAGTTCCTGTAACGGCAGCTTCCTTAACCGACATCCCATTCTGCATATTCCTGAAGATATTCTCCATTACCACAATGGCATTATCCACCAACATACCGGCACCTAAAGCCAAGCCCCCCAGAGTCATCACATTAATAGTCAGGCCATTAAAGTACATTAAATTGAAGGTAGCAATAATTGATATTGGAATTGCAATACTGGCAATCAAGGTTGTACCTATTCTTCTCAAAAAGATAAATAGAACAAAAATGGCGAAGAAAATTCCCAGTAGGAGGGTATTTTTAACTTCCCCTATTGATCCTGATATATAAGCACCCTGATCCTGGATAACCTGAAATGTATATCCCGGCAGAGCCTTACCAATATCCTCCAAGGCAAGAGTAAGATCATCTACAGCTTTTACTGTATTAAATTTGGGCTCTTTATAGATCGCCAAACCAATACACCTGTCACCGTTGATCCTAACAATATTTAAAGGCTCCATATTCTGGAACTTTACCTCCGCCACATCAGACAGAAAGACAGGTACTCGTTCCTCAGTTCCGCTTGCATCTTCAGGCTGCTGAAAACCCACGATAAGTTCCCTAAGATCCTCCAGCTCTTCAAAAACACTCACCCCTTTGATAACATATTGAGTTCCCATTTCAACGATAGAACCTCCGGAAACATTTTGATTATAGCTCTGGATTTGTGAGGAAATATCATCTGTGCTTACCCCAAATGCCTCAAGGCGGTACGGATCAGTTTCTATGAGAACCTCACTTTCTTCCTGCCCTTCAAGCTTAACATCTGCTACTCCTTCTAAACGAACCAGCTCATTGCGTATATAGTTTTCAGCTACCTTACGCAATTCATCCATATCATCTATACTGGCATTATCCATTCCCACCAGCATAACAGGTGTTTCATTAGGATCATGCTGAGTTAAAATGATCTCATCAAGATCCCCATTCTGATTAAATGAATTCAGACTCTTCTGTAATTCCAGAAATGCTTCATCCATATCCTTTTCCCAGGCATATTCAACAGTGATCTGGGCTGATCCTACCTTGGTAACAGATGAAACGCCAATGACATCAGATTGCATGATTGCTATCGACTCAATCGGATCTATAAATTGTTTCTCT
Organism: uncultured Porphyromonadaceae bacterium; assembly: GCA_964467485.1. Taxonomy (GTDB): domain Bacteria; phylum Bacteroidota; class Bacteroidia; order Bacteroidales; family UBA12481; genus JAUVKA01. The sequence continues at coordinate 5,600 of CAYXQX010000173.1, forward strand.
ATCTCCTCAGGTGGTTTCTCTCCCGCGACGAGTTCGACGTAAACCCGGGGATTACTCATTTCCGGCATAAGATCAGTCCCAAGCTTACCCAGGGAGATATAGCCTAAAAGAGCTACACCAAGGATAATCATGGTAATCGTTACCGGATAATTGACCGAAAATTGTGCTAATTTCTTCATCTAGCGTATAACTTTAACCTTTGAGCGGTTACCTAAAGTCTCAAAGCCTTCAATCACTATTCTGTCGTTCACCTTCAAACCTGTTAGAATTTCAACCTCCTGCGGGTTTTCTAATCCCGTTGTAATACGTCTTTCATTAGCAGTATTATTATCCACAACAAAAACAGATTTTCCTCTCTGACGGGATAATATCAGTTCTTTATCAATTACTATTACACTATCTCTCCTCATAGATACAATCTCCGCTTTTACATAAGATCCCGGACGCAACTTCAGATCAGGATTATTGATTAAAAATGTTCCTTTGAAATTCCTTGTATCAGGGTTGATTGCAGGTGAAAGTTGTGAAATAGTCCCACCTAGTGTATCATCAGGAAGAGTATAATTTAATATTCTCACATGTTGATTTACTGCAAGTTCTGCAATATTTTTCTCCGGCAGCTGGAATTCCATATAAAGATGGTCATAATCCATAATGGTAACCAGCTCTGCACCATTATCAATTTTGTTTCCAGGAGTAAAGTATGGAAGATCAACAATAACCCCGTCGAAAGGAGCAATAATACTCATTTTTGCCAATTGCAGTTTTGCATTCTCTAATGAATACTCAGCATTGATAAATGTCTGGTTAGCATTACTAACTTCCCTTTCAGTGGCTCCTCCTTTTTCCTTAAGGTTGGTGAGTTTTGCCAACTCATCTTTTGATATCTCCAGATTAATTTCCTTTGATTTAATCTGAATCCCATTCACATACTCTTGATCTTCCAAACCAACAAGCTTATCACCTTTGCGAACTCTGTCGCCTAAATTCCAGGTCTTTCCAGTCCTTGGATTTTTTAGTAGCTTATAATTACCACTCATCTCGGCTTTCAATAATACTTCCTGGGTGGCGAGAACAGTTCCATTTGTGGTTATAAATTGCTCGATCGATTTCAACTTAATATCTTCAACAGATACTGGAACAGCAACATCCGCTTCCAGATCAGCTTGTTCATTATTACAGCTTCCCAGCATTCCTATAAAAAAGGCTAATACAATAACTGCTGGTATGATTTTACTTTTTTTCATGGTCAGGTTTATTTTTTATATTCGTCTGGGACTATTGATCTGCGGGTTTCCCAATCGAACAATGTTTGAATTTTCATATTAAGGATTTCCAGCTTATAAGTAATCTGGGCATTTGACAGATCAATTTTAGACTGTGATAACTGGTTTTGATATTGGCTCAATTCCATTCCTGTAAGATCACCATACTTATACTTTTCAAAATTAATATCATAAGTCAGTTGCGAGTTACGAGAACTTTGCTTTGCTATATCAATCTGGTTTAGAAGGTTTTGCAGATTACGATGAACTTCCCTGATATTATAAACAATATCTATTCTCTGATCATCTAATGATAGTTCCTGAGTTTTTATTGAAGCTTCGGCAGCTTTGATCCTGGCTTTCCTTTCTCCCCAGTCAAATATTGGAATCTGCAAAGTAAGGCCAACTTGCTCATTATCATTTGGAGAATTGTATATATTCGGAAATCTCTCATTATCACCAAACAATCCTACTTGCATAGAGAGGTTCCCGCGAAATTCATTTAATGCCTCTGTCCTGATAAGACTGAATTGTGCGTTTTCTATATTTATTTCCCTTTGACGAATTTCAAGTCGGTTCTCAAGACCGTATTTAATAGCCTGATCCAGATCAATAGGAACGGCATCCACACTTATGCTCGATAGGACCATAATCTCCTCGGTGAGGTCTATACCAAGAGCAATCTTAAGTTGGTCTTTTGCATTCAGAAGAGC
>CAYXQX010000174.1:0-7559 GCA_964467485.1 uncultured Porphyromonadaceae bacterium
GTCTTCAGTGGAATTGGAGGAATACTTAAGATTGTTAGGACTCAGCTTTTTCAGCTCAATTTTATCATTTGCATGTGTAGGTCCTGATTTTTTTATATTTTGTATTTGAGATGAAAATTCCTCATTAACAATTGCAGTAAAGCTCAAATCGCTTCCTGATATTGCTTCTATTTCTTCATTGGCCGATACAACCTGCTTTATCTCTTCAGCAAACCAAGCTGGCCCAACTGCATGAGGGTTGGATAAAGGTGCTGATTGAGGATTAAGAATAATATATTTTGTATTCAGCAGGTTATAAACTGACATATTCTTCATCGACTCAGTCACACTTTGAATAGTTGCATCGGGTCCGAAGGATTGGTTTAGTTGTTGCCATTCCGGAATTAGATTTTTGTCAATTATATCCTGATATCTACCCAATTTAGCTCCGTGATATCCACCGAGTGATCTGTGAAACCTAGATGCTCTGGAGTATTTAAAAGGATTGATATTTTGGGGACTAGGACCGGTCAGATCAAGAACCCGATAGCCTAACTCAGGATCCTGAAGGATAAAATTATCAGCAGCAGTTGGAGCTGTGCTTTGTGCTAATAAGGTTTTCTCAACAAAATTATCTGTATTCAAATAGCGCCTGTCAACAGCCCACAGATCAATAAGTATGAGTAAAGCAAGGCCTGCAAACAGATATGCTTGCTTTACTTTGGTTTTAAGGCTGAACCAAAGAAGTCCGGATCCTAGTAAAACAAAAATGAGGGTACGAAAAGCATCCTTACGAGCCAGAGTGATTCTATCAAGTCGAAGTGCTTCCATTGGACGGTTCAACGACTGATAATAAGCATCTTGTGGACCAGTAAATGACAGGAATAATGCAGGCATTATTACGAATATTAATGCGAGACCTCCGGCAATGCCAGTTGCTATATATAGTTTTTTAAGCTTTTCTTCAGGACTCCTCTTATCATCATAAAACCAGGAACGAATACCAAGAAAAGCCAGGAATGGCAGGGCAAACTGGGCTATGATAAGGATATTTGTCATGTCTCTGAACTTATTGTACAGAGGCACATAGTTGGCAAAAAACTCTGTAAGCCCCATGAAGTTTTTACCCCACGAGAGCATAAATGAAAGAAGTATAACAATAAGCAACCACCATTTTTTTGGACCCCTTATAAGTAGCAGCCCCAGTATAGCCAGGAATATTATGATTGCCCCAACATAATGCGGTCCTGCTGTGAAAGGTTGACTACCCCAGTAAGTTTGAGCTCTGGCTGCCATTTGCCTTGCATTTGGATTCCTTTGTCTTTGTAGTTCTTTGAAATAAGCTGAGTTAACACCTAAATCCATTGATCCTCCTCCACCGTATAGATTTGGGATAAACAAGTTCAATGTTTCACCAACACCATAACTCCAATCTGTCATGTAATCTACTGTTAGCCCGCTTTCAGATGACCCTTCCTCGCTCGACAAGGCCGTCTTGCCTCTTGTAGTTTCTTGTGTATATTCATAGGTAGTAAGGAGCATGGTCATATTGGGCAGGATTGCCAGAATTAAGGCAGCCAGCAATACTAAGCTGGATTTGACCATATGATCAAAATATTTTTCACGAATAGCATAAACCAATTCAACCAGCAAGTAAACCAGAACCATTATACCCAGGTAATATGTTACTTGAACGTGATTAGTTGATATTTGTATTCCTAATCCAATAGCAGTGAGCAATCCACCGGCGAGATATTTTCGCTTGAAAACCATCAGCATTCCGGCAATAACAGGAGCTATATAAGCTAATGAATACACCTTGTTAACATGGCCTGCTCCAATCAATTGCAGGTGATGTGAGCTAAGACCAAAAGCCACAGCCCCAGCCAGGGCAAGCCATCGGTTTAACTTCAGAGTGCGTAGTAAAAAGAAAAATCCCAGCATGGCAACGAAAAGTATTGCTGCTGTATAGCCGGGTAAGTACAGTTTTAATATCCTGAAGATATAGCTGAAGATATTCCTTGATGGGGGGCTTTTTAACTGGTAGGTTGGCATTCCACCAAAAGCAGAGTTGGTCCATCCGGGATACTCGCCTGTTTCATCCTGGTATTTTTGTACATCAACTATTTGATCCTGGGCATGCATTACATCTCCCTGTGGTAAAGTTTTGCCTTCAAAAACAGGACTCATATAAACAAGTGCAATGGCAGCCATTATAGCAACCATCATCAGTTCGGGTAGTATTGGACGGAGATATTTCATGCTCGGGATTTTTGCCTTAGATAACTAAGTTTTTTAACTGCTCTTTAAAATTAACCTTTTCTCCGATAATGCTTTTCAATTCTTCAATTTTAACTCTTTCCTGCTTCATGCTGTCGCGTTCACGGATCGTAACAGTATTATCAGTAATCGTTTGATGATCAACAGTAACACAGAAAGGAGTTCCAATAGCATCATGACGGCGATAGCGTTTGCCGATGGAATCTTTCTCATCATACTGACAATAGAAATCAAATTTCAGCTCATCAATAATGTTGTGTGCAATATCAGGAAGTCCATCCTTTTTCACCAAGGGGAATACTGCCATCTTAACCGGGGCCAGAAAGGCAGGTAGCCTGAGAACGGTTCGAATATCTTTGTCGCCATTTTCTTTGGGAATTTCTTCCTCATCAAATGACGCAGAAATAACCTCAAGAAACATGCGATCGAGCCCGATGGAGGTTTCGATAACATATGGAGTATAAGATTCGTTTAACTCAGGATCGAAGTATTGTATTTTACGGCCTGAGAACTCCTCATGTTGCTTAAGATCGAAATCTGTTCTGGAGTGAATTCCCTCTACTTCTTTAAATCCAAATGGAAATTTGAATTCAATATCGGTAGCAGCATTTGCATAGTGAGCAAGTTTTTCATGATTATGGAATCTGTAATTTTCAGGACCAAAATTGAGTGATTGGTGCCATTTCATTCGTAGGTTTTTCCAGAAATCAAACCACTTCATTTCTTCTCCAGGCCTGACAAAAAATTGCATTTCCATCTGCTCAAATTCACGCATGCGGAAAATAAACTGACGGGCAATAATCTCATTACGGAACGCTTTGCCTGTTTGGGCTATTCCAAAAGGTAATTTCATTCTACCTGTTTTCTGAACGTTCAGATAGTTGACAAAAATACCCTGTGCTGTCTCAGGACGAAGGTAAATCTTTGTTGCTCCTTCTGCTGTTGCACCTATCTCAGTAGAGAACATCAGATTAAATTGCCTTACATCAGTCCAGTTACGAGTACCTGAAACAGGGCAACTTATCTCATAATCAATAATTATCTGCTTTAGCTCTTCAAGGTTTGAGTCATTTAGAGCTTGTGTGAATCTATTGGTTAGTTCATCAATCTTAGCCTGATTAGCCAGAACGCGGGGATTTGTTTCTTTGAACTGCTGTTCATCAAAGCTATCACCAAAGCGCTTTTTAGCTTTGTTAACTTCTTTCTCAATCTTAGCTTCAAATTTTGCCCTCTGGTCTTCAATAAGGATATCAGCCCTGTATCGTTTTTTCGAATCTTTATTATCAATTAGCGGATCATTGAATGCGTCGACATGCCCCGAAGCCTTCCATACTGTGGGGTGCATGAAAATTGCAGAATCCAGTCCAACAATGTTTTCATGTAGAAGGACCATTGAATCCCACCAATACTTCCTGATGTTGTTTTTGAGTTCTACGCCGTATTGACCATAATCATATACTGCTGCCAGACCGTCATACACTTCAGATGATTGAAAAACGTAACCGTATTCTTTGCAATGAGAAACAAGTTTCTTGAAAATATCTTCCTGAGCCATATTGAATTATTTTTCTTTTGAGCGAACAAAAATAAGGAATTTGTTTGCAATTCATATTCTTTAAGCTTTTGTATAGCTTTGTAGTGAATTTCTGATGTGATGAAAAGAGAATGTGATTTTTTAGTTATTGGGAGCGGACTGGCTGGTCTTAGCTTTGCTTTGCAGGTAGCAGATTATGGTAAGGTCTTCCTTATCACCAAGTCTGAACTGGAAGAAACGAATACACTTTATGCCCAGGGTGGGATAGCTTCAGTGACTTATGAGCCAGACCGTTTGGAAAAGCATGTAATTGACACTCTGGAGGCTGGGGACGGATTGTGCGATGAAGAAGTTGTTAAGATGGTGGTTGAAGATGCACCTCAGCAAATCAGGAGCTTGGTGAGCTGGGGGATGCGTTTCGATAAATTGAAAAACGGACAGTATGATCTTAACCGTGAAGGAGGACATACAGAGAAAAGGATACTCCATCATAAGGATAATACAGGTAACGAGATAATCAGGGCCTTAGATAAAATTGCCAGAGTCCATAAGAATATTGAAATTCTGGAGAATTATTTTGCCCTTGATCTTATTACTCAACACCAGATGGGGCAACCCGTGTTTAGGGGTAAGCAGGATATTGAATGCTATGGTGCGTATGCGCTACATAGAAAAACAAATTCCATCCATACTATACTGGCAAAAAAGACCCTGCTAGCTACGGGTGGCAATGGATTTATTTACCAAACCACCACCAATCCAAGTATTGCTACAGGTGATGGTATAGCTATGGCTTATAGGGCCAAAGCATATGTTGAACAAACTGAATTTGTGCAATTTCATCCAACTGCATTGTACCATCCGGGAGTAAGGCCCTCTTTTCTTATTACTGAGGCGATAAGAGGTTTTGGGGGGGTGCTCAGAACACTGGATGGAGTGGAGTTTATGCATAAATATGACAGGCGTGGATCACTGGCGCCCAGGGATATTGTGGCGAGAGCTATTGATACTGAAATGAAAAACCTGGGAGATGATTTTGTGTATCTCGACTGCACGCATTTGGATGAGGGTGAGCTGAAAAGCCATTTCCCCAACATTACAAAAAAATGTGAATCGGTTGGGATTGATATATCTAAAGATTTCATTCCTGTTATTCCTGCCGCTCATTATATGTGCGGTGGTGTAAAAACCGATATTAACGGGCTTTCCAGCGTACTGAATCTTTATGCGGCCGGTGAGGTAGCATGTACCGGTTTGCATGGTGCTAACCGCTTGGCTTCTAATAGCCTTATCGAGGCTGTGGTGTTTGCTCACAGAGCTGCCAGACATGCAAGTTTAAGCTTGTCGGAAACCGAAATTAAAAATGGTGTTCCGGATTGGAATGATGAGGGTACTTCCAATCCCGAAGAGATGATCCTGATTACCCAATCTATGAAGGAGCTTCAACAAATAATGTCCAATTATGTGGGTATTGTGCGCTCAAAGATCAGATTGAAAAGAGCTCTTGATAGATTGGAAATACTTTTCCGGGAAACGGAAAATCTATATAACAGATCTACTGTTTCGGTTAAATTATGTGAGTTGAGGAATGCGATAAACGTGGCTTATCTGATTATTCGACAAGCACAGGAAAGAAGAGAAAGCAGGGGTTTGCATTACAATATCGACTATCCAAATAAGTATACCGAATAGATTAGAATGACCTGAATCCAATAATTTCCCTTACCTCTTTCAGTGTTTTGGAGGCACTCTCACGTGCTTTTTCCGCTCCCTGCTTTGTTACTTTTCTGAGAAAAGCATCATCATCATGTATGCTAAGAATACGTTCACGGATTGGAGCTGTGAATTTAACAATATCGTCAGCCAACTGCTTTTTCAGCTCGCCATATCTAATATCACAAGCAGCATATCTTTCCTTAAAAAAATCAAGTGTTTCTTTTTCGCCAACTACCTCGAGCAAAGAAAATAAGTTTTGTATAGGCTCAGTAGGAGTTTGGTTTGGCTCAGTAGGGCCTGCATCGGTAACGGCTTTCATTACCTTTTTCCTGATCACTTTCTCATCATCTACCAGGTTTATGGCATTGCCTTCTGATTTTCCCATTTTACCCATTCCATCCAGACCAGGTATTTTCACCAAATTTTCCGAAAAGCTGAAGGCCTTAGGCTCTGGGAAATAATCTACATTATAGATGCGATTAAAACGCTTGGCAAACTTACGGGCCATTTCCAGGTTTTGTTCCTGATCTTTTCCAACAGGGACTTTATTAGATTTGTGAATTATGATGTCGGTAGCCATCAAAACAGGATAGGTGAGAAGACCGGCGTTCACATTTTCAGGCTGCTTTCTTATTTTTTCCTTAAAGGTTGTTGTTCTTTCCAGTTCTCCGATATAAGCATTCATATTCATGAGAACATAAAGCTCTGAAATCTCAGGAACATCACTCTGTACGTATAGAGTGGCCACATCAGGATCGATTCCACATGCCAGATATTCGGATATAACCTTACGTACATTTCCATGAAGATCATCAGGATGAGGATGCGTTGTAAGGCTGTGTAGATCAGCTACAAAGAAAAAACAGTTATACTCATGCTGCATCTTAACAAAATTCTTTATCGCTCCGAAGTAATTGCCAAGGTGCAGGTTGCCCGTTGATCTAATGCCGCTTAAAACTGTTTCTTTCATGATCTGGAATGATTTTTCAATTTGGGCGCAAAGGTAAGTAATTGAATGGTTAATGGTAAATGCTCAATTATGAATTATGAATTATGAATTATTTCTTCAATTTTGAGTTACTTTTGATCCAATAAGTAATGGAAGTTAAAAATTGGAGTTATGGAATCAACCCGACAGCAGAAAGTAGCGAGGCTCATACTGAAGGATATGGCTGAGATTTTAAGATCAGCCGGTTCGAAATATGGCAAGGGAGTTATGATTTCGGTTACAGTAGTTAGAATAACTCCTGATCTGGGACTTGCCAGAATTTATTTGAGTGTTTTCCCATCAGAAAGCAGTGAGGATGTTATGGAGAGGATAGGAAGTAATACCGTTTCTCTAAGGTATGAGTTGGGTAAGCGGGTAGGAAAACAGCTGAGGATTGTACCTGAAATAAAATTCTTCCTGGATGATTCGATGGATTATGCCGCACGAATTGATGATTTGTTAAAATGAAAAACTTCTCCTTTTTCATTGCAAAAAGGTATCTTTTTTCCAGAAAATCACGGAATATTATTAATGTGATTTCCTGGATCTCTTTAGCCGGAATCGGTATTGGGACCATGGCCCTGATAATGGTTTTGTCTGTTTTTAATGGTATTGACGGCCTTATCAAATCCATGTTCGGCTCTTTTGATCCTGATCTGAAAATCACTCTTACAGAGGGGAAAGCCTTTTCTCCTGATGTAGACGTGTTCCATGAGTTTCAGGATCATCCATCTGTTGCTGTTTGGTGTGAAGTATTGGAAGATAATGCCTTGATCAGCTATAGAGAAAGGCAAAGCCCTGCCACACTTAAGGGTGTAAGTGATAATTTTAGTCTCGTTAGCAGTATTGACAGTCTTCTTATTGATGGTGAATTCAGGTTAATGGTGGATGGTCGTCCATTGGCCATTGTAGGCTCTGAGCTGGCATATCAGTTGTCTATTGGTCTTAATTTTATTAACCCGATGCATGTTTATGTTCCGAGAAGAACTAAATCCACCATTATTAATCCCATGAATGCATTTAATCACAAAATGCTGTTTCCTTCCGGTGTTTTTACGGTTC
>CAYXQX010000175.1:0-7547 GCA_964467485.1 uncultured Porphyromonadaceae bacterium
AAAGACATTCCTTCGGATACCCGTCTGGGAGTAATTATTAACCAGACCCTGGCCAACAGGATGGGCTGGGAAGAACCATTGGGTAAGAAAGTAGAACGAGGTCATGAAGGTAGATTAAGAGCGAATGTTGTTGGTGTTATAAAAGATTACCATCAAACAGGGATGTACAACAAGGTAGAGTCACTGCTTATGCAATACCGGGTTGATAATCCTATTTTATACGTCAAATTAAGGGCTAACACTATTGAGGCCCTGGCTTTTGTTGAGGAGGTTTGGAGTGATATTTTCCCAGATCATCCTTTCAATTATGAATTTTCAAATGAGCGTTTCGAGGAACAATTCACGGCGGACAGGTGTAGGGGTACTGTATTTACATTATTTACAGCTTTGGCAATCTTTATTGCATGTTTAGGACTATTTGGACTAGTTTCATATTCTGTTGAAAAAAGAACGCGGGAAATCGGAATCAGGAAAATTATGGGGGCCTCAGAGGGAGCAATTGTCCGGTTGATTTCCAGAGAATATATTTTCCTGATTATCATTTCAATGGCGATTGCATTTCCTGTATCCTGGTATTTCATGAAAAACTGGCTGGATAACTTTGTTTACAGCATATCAATGGGATTTATGCTATTCGTTATACCCGGATTAATTGCATTAGTTCTGACAGCTCTTACTATCAGTTATCAAGCCTTGCAGGCAGCTAATACCAATCCGGCCGATACAATAAAAAATATATAGTGATATTTTTTGTGTCGGTTCCGAATGTATAGTTTATTTTTTCTTTTTGCTTATTTTTTTAGGTAGTTTTTGGCAATGCTAACATCGGCTTTTCTGATTTGTGTTGCATCCTTTCAATAGTTGTCCTTTTTCGCCCATAACACACTAAATTTAAAAAATAATTACATCCTTGAATTAGCTATATGGATGTCTCAGCCCGCGTCTCACCTCTGCTAAAAAAGGTATTTGGCATTCTGGACCAGTGAGATTGAACCAGCAAATTAACCTTCATTCCCATAATCTCCTGGGGAAACTCCATACGCTTCTTTAAATGAGCGGTAGAAATAGGAGCGGTTGTTGAAGCCGGTTTCGTAGAAGACTTCAGAAACATTTTTTCCACTTTCTTTCAATTCCTTTGCAGCTTTTTTTAGTCGAAGGTATTTGATCAAACCGTGTGGGGTTAAGCCTGTCAAAGCTTTGATTTTCCTGTAGAGCTGGGTTTTGCTTATGGCAACGTGGTCGGTAAGTCGGTCAGCACTGAGGCTGCTATCCTGCATATTCTCATCGATATAATCAATCAGTCCAGTGAGGAGCTTCTTGTCGACCGAAGTAAGACCTTCGAGTAATTCCGACTGGGGCTTTCTTGTATTATATTCCCGGAATGAATTACGAAAATGCTCACTACTGGCAATCAGCTTTTCAATTCTTACTTTCAGGTGGCGCGGATTAAAAGGTTTGGGAATATATGAATCTGCTCCTACCTCCAAACCTTCTATACGATGCTCCATCTCAACCCTCGCTGTTAGAAGAATTACAGGAATATGACTGGTATTGATATCTGTTTTTATCAATTTAGTAAGCTCCAGCCCGTCCATAACTGGCATTAACACATCGGTGATCACCAGATCGATAGATTCGCTATGAAGAGTTTCCAATGCTGTGTTTCCATCATATGCCTTATAGATTACATACTTATCTATCAGAAGGCTCTCCACCAGGTTACACATTTCATAATTATCGTCAACCACAAGCAGAGAGTATTCTCTATTGTCGTCTTCAGGTCTTAAAACCTTCTTATTTGTAGAGAATATATGATGTATCTGGAACTCTTCTTCAACTTTCATAGTTATCTTTTCATTGCAGGGTTTTTGTAAATCATCCACCAATTCTTGTTCAAAGTCCTCCTTTCGACTGGGAATTAATACACGGAACTCACTTCCTCCGTCTGGCAGATTACGTGCACTTATTGTGCCCTTATGGAGTTCGACCAGACTCTTGGTAAGTGACAATCCTACGCCACTGCTCTCCTGTGGCTTATCATCTTGGTGAAAATTACTTTTTTGATGATAAAACCTATCAAAAATTTTTTCAGGGAATTCAGTCGGAATACCGATCCCGGTATCTCGGACCAGAAGTAGAATATGTTTATTTTTTTCTACCAGCTCAATTTCCACTACTCCGCCCGCAGGGGTGAATTTAAAGGCATTACTCACCAGATTGAGTAATATCTTCTCAAATTTCTCCAGGTCAATCCAGGCTTCTATAACCTGATTGGAAGGCAAAAACCGGAGTGATAAATTGTTAAGTCTGGCATATACATTAAAAGCCTTTGTTAGCTTGGAAATGTATTCAACTAGTTCATATCTGCCTATCGATAACTTCATGTTTTTGGTTTCCACTTTCCTGAATTCAATTAGTTCGCTGATCAATCTTTGCAGTCTGTTCGCATTCTGGAAAATTGATCGTGCATACTGTCCCAGTAGTTTTTTACCATCCAGCTGTTCCTCGAGGATTGCGGCAGGTGCAATGATCAGGGTCAGCGGAGTTCGGAACTCATGAGCAATATTCGTGAAGAACTGCAATTTATATCGGTTTATTTCTTCAGCTTTTACTCTTTCCAGCTTCTCCATCTCTACTTCTCTTCTCTCTAAAGCCCTGTGTTTTTGAAACTTCAAGATCATGGCAATAATCAATCCCAGAATCAATAAGTATAAGAAGTAGGCCGCAAGAGTATTCCAAATGGGAGGATGGATCAGAATAGAAACCTCACGAATTTCATCTCCAAAGATAAGGTCCTCATTGGTGGCTCTCACTTTCAGGGTATACTTGCCAGGTGGAACATTAGTGAAGCTTGCCAGGCGCTGATTACCCACATAATTCCATTCATTGTCGAATCCTTCCAGATAATAGGCGAACTGACACTTTTGTGAGTTATAATAGTTCAAGGTTGTGAAGGAAAAGCCGAAGAAATTTTGATTGTAATTAAGTTCTATCAGGTCAGCTGTGTTAAGGCTTGTACGGAGAATTGAGTTTGATTCTTCTGGTATCACCAGGGTATTGTTTAAGTGAAATTCGTCTAAAAAGATAGGGGGGAAATAATCAGATGCCTCTATTTCCATAGGGTTGAACCAATCAAGTCCTTCAGTCCCTCCGAAATATAGAAAATCAGTCACTGTATCTTTGAAAACGGCTCCATCTGTATATTCCAGGTTTTGCAGGCCATCGGTTTTATTGAAGTTAATAAAATCACCTTCTGAAGTTTTCAGTCTTGCCAATCCCTTGTTTGTGCTTATCCAGATATCACCTGCACCATCATGCATAATACCATGGACAGTATTATTGGGCATTCCATTACGTTCAGAGTAATGCCGAAATTGATAAGGTTTATAGGAGAGATTTAAAGCACTCAGCCCGCCACTTGTGCCCACCCACAATCGCTGGTTTGCAGACACGCAAAGTGAGAGTACATCATCGTTTATAAGACCGTTAATACGGTCATCTGCCACTCCAAAAACCTCGAAGGAATTATTCAGGGTGTTCAGCCTATGCAGACCTCCGCCCCTGGTCCCCAGCCAGAGTACATTTGGGCGCTCTTCCACTATAGAATATATGATGTCACTTCGTAATCCATCACCTGAGGGATCAAATCGGAATTGTCTGAACTTATCAAGAACATATCTTCCAGAATTATTTCGTGAAACATCCATGTTTACTACTCCAAACCCACTGGTTCCAAGCCAAATACTCCCATAGGCATCTATGCATATGGAATAGATATATCCGAATTCCTGGTTTTCGGCATTCACAAAGTCTTCCGGGAAATGAAAGAACTTTCCAGACGATCTTTCAAGCATATCAACTCCCTCACCATCGACGCCTATCCAGAGATTGTCCCGGGCATCCATGTTCAGAGACAGTACAGCATTATTTGAGAGTCCATTGCTTACATTGTATGAAATCCTGCCACGATTTCCATAAGGGAGCATGTTTAGTCCGTCACCACGGGTACCCACCCATAAATTTCCTTCCCTGTCTTTGAACACAGATCTGACAATATTATGGCCCAGTAATCCTGATGCACTATTACCCTTTTTAATGTTAAAAAATGGTTTTCCCTTAGTAATAAATTTGTATACTCCATTTCCGTCTGTTCCAATCCATAGTAGATCATCGCTGGCCTGACTTATGGTCCATATTTTTACTTCTTCAGAAGAGAGATCAGTCATATTAATATCCATAGACAATAACTCCAAAGAGGGTTTCAGCGATAATTTATATACTGACCCACCATCGGTTCCTACCCAAAATTGGTCAGCCTCCAATGCCAGGTTTACAGTAGTAACATTGAACAGATCATCATTCTCTCTGATACGTACTCTTTCCCTGGTTTCCAGGTTTAGCACATCCAAACCGCCTCCATCTATTGCAATAGCAAGATAAGTATTCCGGTTACCCCGGATAAACCAATGCTTTTCAAAATTTAGATCCTGATAAATATTCAGGTCCTCCTCAAAAAGCTTTTCAAATGCCGGGTTTTTAGCATAGGCAAATATTTTTCCGTCTTGACTCAGCAGGAACAATGTACATCCATATCCACCTGACAAACCAATAATTTTTTTGTAATCAGAGTCAGAAAAATCTGGCAGTGTTAAGGACATAAAATCATCGTCGATCTCATTATAATAGGAAAGCCCAAATCGAATCTGGGAAACATAAAGGGTGGAATCGGGACCAATACACGCTTTCAGATTTTGTTCCTCCACACGCATTTTCTTATTGCCTGAGAAATATGATACGAAGGTCATGGTATTGGATAAATACCTGTTAATACCCTCATCTGTAACTATCCATAAATTATTTTGCTGATCTTCAAGAAGGTTTCTGATCACGTTATTACTCAATGATCCTTCATCGAAGATATCAGGCTTAAATACTCTGATGTTGATACCATCATACCGGTTAAGCCCATCCCAGGATCCGAACCAGATCAAACCTTCCGAATCCTGGTAGATACAGGTAATCGCACTATTTGAAAGGCCGTCTTTATTGCTGAGATTCATGGAAATCCATTTACTTCCTGTATTTCCGTTTGACGAAAAAACAGAAAGCAAAAATGTTAACATGATTATTAGAACAGGCCTAAACATATTTTCAATATAAAATTTTCTTTGCCAAATTTAGTAAATCACAATTTTTTTTGAATATAATTTACCATTCTCAATAACACAAACAAAATAGATACCGGCATTCAGGTGATTGAAGGGTAACCTGATTTGATCATTTTGATAAAATCTCTCAGGCAACTCTAAATTCCACAGAAATTGTCCGCCAATATTTGTAACCCATATCTTGTCAGGAATAAAATCCCCGGCATTCACCGTCAGTGTAACCGAACTTTGGGCAGGATTTGGGAAGATGTTAAATCGATTTTGCTCTGCTAAGGGATCTACGCTTAAGAGTTCTCCTGCCATGATTTTTTTTATTGTCTGACTGTCAATGCCATAATTAAAAATTCGCAAGTCATCGATAAGTCCCTTAAAGTTATATTCTGAATTATTCGGTAACATCTGCCCGATTGTCAGATCATATGAAGTAGTATTCAACTTTCCAGTCCATGGTTTAAAGCTATTCAGATCACCATCAAGGTAAAGTTCCATATCCCTGCCGTTATATACCACAGCCAGGTGTTGCCAGGAACCCGTTTGCAGCTCTGTCTCCGAGTCCAGATCAACTATTCCCAATGATCCGTTGAGTGTAAATCTTAAATGATTATTGCTGATTGACAATTTATAGCGGTTTTGCCAGCTTCCGTGCGAAACAATAAACTGTTCGCCCTCAACATTCTCCATTGGTTTTATCCAACAAGTCAAAGAAAGACCATCAGAAAAATTCAGATACTCATCGTTTAAAACTCTAATCATAGAGGTACTACCATTGAATCCGGCGGCTTTTCCAGCTTCGCCGTTGCGATCATCCCCCCAGCTTATATTATATGGTATTCCGTGATTGAGGTAAGGGCTAAAGTCATCTCCGTTTCCATTTAAACTAAAACCTGCTACTAAATTCTCACTCTGAAAAAAAGAAGAATCTCTAACCATAACTGTCAGGGAATCGTTTACATTCTGAAGATCCATATTGATCACTTTGCATCGGATAGTATAATTTCCTTCAGTGACGGGAGCCAACCAGGATACCGAGGCACCTTCGCCTTCAAAAGTTCCGCCATTGGAGGACCACAAATATTGCAAAGCTTCCTCCTTCTGATCCTCTGCAGTACAAAAAATCGCTTGATTAGTGTTCACTAGCACTATACTATTCTCAGAAGCCAGGGACTTGATCCGGGGAGGGAAACTTTTCACAGCCCTGCCATTGAAATAATCAATAATTACACCACCTGCATGTGTATGAACATAATTATAAGTAACCTCCAAACCGGCAGGCACAAGCACAAGCACTCTGGCCTCTCCGGGTGGTATATTCAGCAAATATTGTACAGTTTGATTGTAGGTCAGAAATTGGTTAGTCGTACACTCATAAATATCATATGAGTTTCCTTCCAGATCAAGCTGTACTTCCTGAGTACTTATATGTGGATTATAGTACAGATAAGTTGGAAAGGCTTCGTTCCGGTAATAGTCTGTTTTCAGAAGATCTAACTGCAAAATACCCTCAATGTTTGTAGTGCTGACAATTCCTCCGAGCATTCCTACATGAGATGATCCATATAGGGCCAGGTTCGTTGCAGCCCATCCACCCCTGACTGCATCACCAGTAGCAAAAGGTGCCCGGCCTTCGAGTATCTCTTTCAATGCTTCATAAGCAATTACTGATTCCGGATCATGAATAAAAGTCCAACCTCGGGCATCCTGATTTTCATCAGGCAAATAATTCGAGTAAAATAATCTTGAAGAATTGGCAAGATTCAAAGTCCATTTCCCAAGGGCGAGTGCAAATCGATCATCGTATCTGACCAAAGGAAGTAAAGCAGCAGCTTGCTGAAAGCCATTCATAGCAAAAGCATATCCAGCACCCCCATTTGACTGTTCTCCAATAAGCCCATCACAATCCAAACCACCCCATGCACTCACAACGGCACCCCAATTCCGAAGTGGGCCGATATCGAAACACCAATTGACCATTTTCTTCACATCGTATGTAGTTCCCATCTCCGCATTCATACGGGCAGCTGTATAGGTTCCATACGATAGTTGCAATTCGTATGAAGGATTGGTCTCAAGTCCGTTAAGGTACTCCAGGCACCATTCAGCTCCCTCTCTCCATTCTTTTTTTCCGGTTTGCTGATATGCACTGTAAAGTATCCACGCGAGGGCTCCAGCTGCTTCCGGTTCAGGAACACCTCCGGTAAGTGGTTTCATTAGTAATAAATTCCAGGCCCGATGAGTCATTTCAGGAACTTCCCAGGGTGTATTACTACCTCCCATGGCTTTGATTGCTTTGAACCAGGTCCCGGCCACACTAGCAAATTGTGCTTCAAAGTCACCAGTATTCGGATATAGCTCATTCAATTGGTAAAAGAATATATTAAA
>CAYXQX010000176.1:0-7531 GCA_964467485.1 uncultured Porphyromonadaceae bacterium
ACCGACATTCGTGCGATTTATTTTAATAATGCATTCACTTATTTTTCAATATTCTTTTTCCCACTCCTTCAGTTGTCATTTTTATTGGATTAATATATCCATCTTTATCGAAGGTCATTTTGTCGATACAAGTCTCCCGATGATGTGGGTTATTCGAGTTTAGTGGCCGGCGATGATAAACAATATAATGCTCGTCAGAATTTGGGATAGTAATTACTGAATGATGACCTGCACCTCGTGCAATAGTTGAATCTTGCTGCAATATTTTGCCTATCCTGTTAAACGGACCTAAGGGAGTATCTCCAATAGCATAGGCAACACTATAATCCGGCCCTCCCCAGTTTCCCTCAGACCACATAAAATAGTATAGCTTATTTCTTTTGAATACAAATGGGCCTTCAACATATTGATCCGGTGTAATCTCCTTAAAACGTTCACCATCTGAGAACGGTTCGAGGCTCAGTAGGTCTTTGCTTAATTTTACAACATTACAATGTCTCCAGCCTCCATAATACATATAGATCTGTCTGTCATCATCTTTAAATACAAACTGATCAATCGGCTGAGCGCCATTGTGAAATTCGTTAATAAGTGGTTCTCCAAGAGCATCGACAAATGGTCCTTCCGGCTTATCTGCTATAGCTACTCCAATACCACCATACTCAGCATCACTTTGTATATCATTTGCTGAGAAAAACAGATAATATTTATTGTTTTCTTTAATAATTGAAGGTGCCCATAATGAATATGAAGCCCATTCAATATCTTTTATATCGATAACGTGAGGGTGTTTTGTCCATTCAATCAAATCTTTTGATGAAAAAGCATTAAAAAATGTTTGAACAAGATATTGTTTGTTAATTGTATTTTTACGTACTGCTAATTGGTTTTCAGACATTACTGTTGTTGTATCGGGAAATTCAAAATGATCCGAATATGTTGGAAAAATCCAATATTCATCATCAAATATTATTCCCTCAGGATCTGCATACCACCCTGAAAAAATTGGATTACCTGAATATATAATACTCTCGTCCTGTCTATTTTTTGGTTGACAGGAGGATAACATGAATACTAAGAGTAAATAAGTTAGTGGATGTATATTCATATTGTCCCTTTCATGTTTTTTGAAAATGTGCTATAACGGCAGTTCGTCTAAAAACCCCGTTTCAGATTTATCTTAATCTAAATTAAGTGTTTTTGACGGCACTTTCAAAAATAATTTCCTGACTTTCAGTTTGAATAAATAATTGGCTCAAACTAAATTTATGAGTTGATATTTGCTTAAAAATCAGTTATACCTAAAGCAGTTGCAACTCCTTGTCCATAAGCTTCATCAGCTTGTAAACAATTTTTAATGTGTCGAACTTTTATTTCTTTTGGCGCATCGTCCATATTTCTTGCCGTGTTTTCGAATAGAAGCTGTTGCTGTTTTTTATTCATTAAACGGAACAAATCGCCTGCTTGGGTGTAATAATCATCATCTTCTCTATGATTCCAATGATCTGCTGCTCCATCAATTTCTAAAGCAGGTTCTTTAAAATCGGGTTGCTCTTGCCATTCACCATAACTATTTGGTTCGTACCCTAAAGTGGAAGCGGAATTCCCGTCTACTCTCATTGGTCCATCTCTGTGAAACATGTTTAAGAAAGGACATCTTGAAGCATTGACTGGAATTTGATGATGATTTATGCCAAGCCGATAACGTTGAGCATCGCCATAGGAAAACAATCGCCCTTGCAACATTTTATCAGGTGAGAAACTTATGCCGGGTACGATGTTTGTTGGATTAAATGCGGACTGTTCAACATCTGCAAAATAGTTTTCAGGGTTTTTGTTCAACTCAAAATATCCTACATCAATAAGAGGATAATCTTTATGTGACCATACTTTTGTTAAATCAAAAGGATTAAACTTGCATTTTTTAGCTTGTTCATCCGTCATAACCTGAATTTTCATATCCCATTTTGGAAAATCTTTTTTCTCAATACTTTCCAATAAATCTCTTTGATGACTTTCTCTGCATTTGCCTATTACAGCTTCAGCTTCTTGGTCAGTAAGATTTTTAATCCCTTGTTGAGTTTTGAAATGAAATTTTATCCATGTCCTTTCATTGTTACTGTTTATTAGACTATATGTGTGACTGCCATAACCATTCATGTGGCGATAAGAAGCTGGTATTCCTCTTTCACTCATTGTTATTGTAACTTGATGAAGTGCTTCGGGAAGGTTTGTCCAAAAATCCCAATTGTTTAATGCACTACGTAAATTTGTTCGTGGGTCACGTTTTACAGCATGATTAAGGTCGGGAAATTTTAAAGGGTCTTTTAAGAAAAATACGGGTGTATTATTTCCAACCAAATCCCAATTTCCTTCTTCGGTGTAGAATTTCATTGCAAATCCACGAATGTCTCTTTCGGCATCGGCAGCACCACGTTCTCCTGCTACGGTTGAAAATCGCACAAACATTTCTGTTTCTTTTCCAATGTCGGAAAATATTTTTGCTCGTGTATATTTTGTAATATCATGCGTTACTATAAACTTTCCAAAAGCACCAGAACCTTTAGCGTGCATTCGTCTTTCAGGTATAACTTCTCTGTCGAAATGAGCCAATTTTTCAAGAAACCAAACATCTTGCAGCAACATTGGTCCTCTTTTTCCTGCTGTCATTGCGTTCTGATTATCAACAACAGGAGCACCAGAGCTACTTGTTAATTTTTTTTTCATCCATTTCATAATTTGTAGTTTTAAGTTAGTTATTCCTTAAATTCTCCGATTATCTGCAATATGGTGTCGTTAATTTGAAAACCAGTTATTTTCTTTTTAATAAAATACTCATCAATCATTTTATTTAATTCATCATCAATGTAATCTTCATGGCTAATATTTATCTAAAGATAGTCATGCTCTTTTTAATAACAATTTAATATAACTACTTGTTGCCCAATGATTTTTATATATTGTTGTAGCAAGCTAAAATATTATTTCAATAACATTATGTCCATTTTTAAGCTTTAAGCATTTTTTGTTTTTTATTACTTTGCCATTAAGTGTTATCTTTTTATATTTTTCATTCGATATCTTAAATCGGCCTTTTATGGTTTCCGGAAGTTCAATATCAAATATTTGATTCACTCCATTAATTTTCTTGAATTTTGCATGAATGGAACCATTAATTGTTGGAACCGTAATTTCAGAAAAGTTAAGTTCGTTTAATTGGGGGGCTATTCCCACATCATTGAAACCTGGACTTCCTGGTGTTATTCCCCACATATTCCTGGTAATAATATTAGCAGGTGCAGTTCCCCAAGCATGATTCCAATCCAAATTAGGTTTGTATGCTATATCCCATGCTTCTAGAGCCATGGTAGAACCTGTTTTAATCATGTTCCACCAAGTGCGATTATTGGTTTTATTGGTGATTAAATTTTTGGCGTATTCCGACTCATTGGCTTTGTATAATCCTTCCAACAAATATTGTGCACCATATACGCTACAAGCCATTCCTTTGGTTTTGATATAATTAACAACCGTAGTAATGTTTTCTTTTGGTACTAATCCTAAAGCTAATGGAAACATGTTGGCATGTAGAGAAGAGTGATTTGAACCTTCTCCATCTAAATAAATACCTTTTGATTTATTGAAAAGCTTTTCATTTATGGTTTCTTTTACTTCTTCGGCTAGTTTTTTGTACAAGACAGCATCCTTTTTATTTCCAGTGGCTTTTGCTATCAAAGACATCATTTCAAGGTTTTCATAGTAAAAGGCATTTACTACTGTGTTCACATCTTTCATTTCATAATCATCTCGCTCAGATTTTGGCCAGTCTACAATATCTCTAATTCTTCGTTTGGGATTTTCAAACCCAAGCTGTGTCATTAATTCATTATTTAACTTTTCGGATTTAATACTTATTAATCCATCTTCTCTAGATAATTCAATTAGAGTCTTGGCTTTCAGGTTGTCATAATATTTATAAAGTAATTCTTTATCTCCAGTATATAAATAATCATAATAGAACATCTTGGCAGTATGAAGTATCCATTCGGTAGGCCAGGTTGGATGTGATATGAAATATTCATTCGTTCTTTTTGCTAAAGAATATTCATTATCTACGGAATAGTGACTTAATTGATTTATATAGGCATCAGCTTCATATGGAATTCTTTCCCTATCACCATCAATATAGTACCCAGTAAAACTAGTAGCTTTAATCGTGTGTTTACATAAATCCCATATCTGGTTAAGTAAAGTATCAGATGAAGTAAACATGCTTGCATTATCATTAAATAAATAGTGAAATGCTTTTTGATTTATACTAATTTCATCGATTGGTATTTTCAGGTTTTCTATTTCGCAATATCGGAAAGGCATAACTATACCAAACGAATCTGGTAGTATTATGGCTGGAGGATTAGAATTTTTTTGATTTCGAGCTAAAATAACATCTGATTCAATCCCTTTATTTAAGTTTGTTAATATGGATTTTTGATACCTGATTGTCCCTTTTGGTTTTCTGTTAACAACATTTTCCTGAGATAACTCTTCCCCTAAATGAATGATTAGTGTATCCGTTTGTGATATTTTAGATTTTAATGACAATGTTCCAAAAAATGCTTTACCAAAATCAATAAAGTAATGCCCATCACCTAATTTCAGAATTTCAACAGGTTTGTTTAATTCGACCTCAAATTTAGGTTTAATCGAGTTGATGTTTTGTGCTTTGATATTATAAAAAGCTCCAAATGCAATAAGAAGTATAATTATAGATGTTTTCATTATTGTATTAAATTTTTATTGGAATCATAAGTTTAAATTATTACCAATCTAATTTGTTTTAACGGAAAATTGCATGTTCCATAGGGACTTGCGTGTGTTTCTCTGTCCGGGTACGGACGAGAGAATGAGCGAAAAACCGCTGCTGGCATACCACCGAAACCCCTACGGAATATGCAAAATGTTAGCTCACATGGTTGTATGCTGGGCTTTGCTCAATATAAATCTCTATTATTCATTAGTTAGCTTTAATTTCTATACTAGAACGTGTTAATCCTTTTGAATCAGTCATTAATTTAATCGTTCCGGCTGTACCTGTATTTCTAATAATCACAAGACATTTCCCATTAAAAGCGCTGTGCTTTTTGGTAATAAATGGTTCATGACAATTAGGATTTCCATTGCCAATTGCAATAATTTCCCCTTTACCCTCAATCTCAAAATTAATAAGGTTACTGGACTTCGGAACAAGAAGATTGTTGTCATCGACAATATCGACCGTAACAAAAGCTATATCGGTTCCATTAGCATTAATTTCGTTTCTATCAACTGTTAGTTTTATTTTACTGGCTTTCAAAGTAGTTCCGACCATATCTTCAGCCCATTCTTTGCCTTCTTTCCATACTTTAACCTTTAGTTTGCCAGGTTCATAAACTACATCGTCCCATCGTAGTCTGTATTCGAATTGTGCTTTTTTTCTTTTACCTAAAGATTTTCCGTTAAGAAATAGCTCCGCTTCATCGCCAGATGTATAAACATGTACGGGTACATTCTCTCCTATTCTTTCCGACCAGTTCCAGTGTGGAAGAATATGTGCCATGGGGTAATCGGGTCTCCATTTTGATTGATAAAGGTAAAAGCGGTCTTTTTTAAATCCGCACAAATCATTAATTCCAAAATAGCTACTTCGCGATGGTATTTCTTCTACTCCTAATTCATCTAAATATTGTTTGAATTCTGCAATTTTAGCAGAATCGGTAAAATTTAACAAATTGGTTATATCGCTATTGTAAGGTGTTGGCTCTCCCAAATAATCGAAACCTGTCCAAACATATTCCCCCATAACACGAGGATACTGTTTGTTTAATTTAAACTGTTTATCGGGTGTTAAACCCCAACCTGGATACAGTTGGTCGTACGACGATATATGAAATATTCCTTTACCAGGCAGATTTTTATCAACAACACCATCTACTACTGGGAAAAAATATTCTCCTCTTGAACTTAAACAGGATGAAGTTTCGTTGGCAATAAATGGCAACTGAGAATTTGCAGAATCGCTGAAAAACTTTTCGTACGACCAATGATTGTAGTTATAACCAAAAACATCTAAGGCTTCCTGAAAACCATTGAAACCTGCTCCTCCCCAATTGCAACCAGCGGTAACTGGACGGGTAGGATCTTCCATTCGAACTATATTGGCCAGTTGTTTAGCTAATTCCGGATTCCATTGGTCAGGTACTTCATTACCAATACTCCACATAAATACTGATGGGTGGTTCCAATCTCGTTTAATCATAGCTCTTAAATCTGCTATATGCCACTCATCAAAAAATATATTGTAATCTTTAGGTCTTTTGCCTTTTTCCCAACAGTCGAATGCTTCTACTTGCACAAGAAATCCCATCTTATCGCATAAATCCAGCAGTTCGGGTGCCGGAGGATTATGACTGGTTCTAATGGAATTACATCCCATTTCTTGTAATATTTCTAATTGTCGTTCTGCCGCTCTTGTATTAAATGCAGTACCCAATGGGCCTAAATCATGATGATTGCAAACGCCTTTAATTTCTACATTTTCCCCATTGAGTAAAAATCCATTATTGGCAGTAAACTCTATTGTTCTTATACCAAACTTAGTTTCTTGTATGTCTGTCAATTTATCACCAACATAAATTTTGGTAACAGCCTTGTAGAGTGCAGGGGTTTCAAGATCCCATAACTGGGGATTTTCCACCTTAATATTTAAACTAAATGTGTGTGAAGACTCAATAGGAATATCAACCAAAAGTGTTTTTACTTCTGCTACTTTTTCTTCACGAGGATTAAGTATGATAGTTTGCACCTTCACTTCAGAAACAATTTCTTTATTATTTTTAACTTTTACTTGTAAATTAATTAAAGCTTTATCATTAGAAATTTTTGGTGTGGTAAGATAAATACCCCAATGGTCTATATGAACAGGGTTTGTCTTTGTTAACCATACATTCCTATATATACCACCACCGGGATACCATCTTGAATCGTTATTTTCGTTATCGAGCCTAACCGACAAAACATTCTCCTCTCCATATTTGATGTGTGGTGTTAAATCGAATCTAAAAGAAGTGTATCCATAAGGCCATTGCCCCACATAACTCCCATTGAGCCAAACTTTGGTATTTGACATTGCTCCATCAAAATCTATAAATACTTGTTGTCCTTCATCCGATATAGGAACATTGAAATGTTTTCGGTACCAACCAATTCCTCTCCATGGCAATAATCCGGTATTATTTTCCAAATCGTTCCTGAAAGGTCCTTCAATAGCCCAATCGTGTGGTAAATTTAGCGTACGCCAATTTTCATCGTTATATGCTGCTGACTCCAAGCCAGAAGGTTCTTCGATTGATACTCCAGGTTTATCCTGAGACATACCAAAGCGATTGAACTTCCAATTGTGATTAAAACCTTCTCTTGAAAAGGTGTTATTATTTTCCTGTGCAAAGCCAAAAAGACTTTGCAAAATCAACATCATTAAAACTAACTTTTTCAT
>CAYXQX010000177.1:0-7504 GCA_964467485.1 uncultured Porphyromonadaceae bacterium
GGGGTGAGACGTTTAACACTTCTTATGATGGGCTTTATCGGAGTAGGAAGTGATTTTGCTCACTTCGTTCCTGTGATTTTGTTCGCTGTGCTCCCTGTGATTTTGCTCCCTTTGGTCGCGTGATTTTGGTCGCTGCGCTCCCTGTTAATTTTAAAAAATATTTAAGTTTTCTTCCATTCCGGATGTTTTTATTCATCTATACAAGTATGGAAGATCATTCTTTAGATAAGCTCAAAGTATTTCAGAAGGCTGTTGTTATTTCAGATTCTGCTTGGGAAATTATTAAGCTAATACCCAAACCATTCATATATAGTACTGGTGATCAGTTCTTAAGATCAGCAGATTCTGTGGCCGCTAATATTGCTGAGGGATCTGGAAAGTATACTTTTAGGGACAAGCGAAAGTATTTTCATAATGCACGTGGCTCACTGATTGAATCAAGGTTTTGGTTTATGCAAATTTGCAAACGATTTGATATTCCAGCGGATATAAAGAAGTCTATGGATAATGAAATAAAAGATATTGGTTTCCTTCTGAACAAATTTATCCGATATCTCAATTCAAATATTGAAAAGCCCTAAATCACGTTAGCGCAGAGAACAGAATCACAGGAGCAAAGCGAAAAGAATCACGCAACCAAAGGGAGCAAAATCACAGGGAGCACAGCGAACAAAATCACAGGGAGCGCAGCGAACAAAATCACAGGGAGCACAGCGACCAGAATCACAGAGAGCAAAGCGAACAAAATCACAGGGAGCACAGCGACCAGAATCACAGAGAGCGCAGCGAACAAAATCACAGAGAGCGCAGCGAACAAAATCACGCGACCAAAGGGAGCAAAATCACTTCAGCTGTTCTACAGCATACGCATACGACCCCAGCGAAGTAGCTTTCGAAGCCCCTAGCTTACTTGCTCCAACACCAACACGTGCAAGAGAATCATAGGCAACTGTTTCATCCGAGCCTGGAATTGGAAGCTTAACACCTTTACCTTTTGCAAATTCATCTATAACAGAAGGATCCTCGAGATTATACACTTTGTAGGATAACCTGTTAGATACCTGACCCTTGAAGTTGTATATATTTCTTCCTAGTTCTCTGAACATAGCTGGTGAAAATAGATCCCATGCTGCTACAATTCCTCCACCCAGAACAACTATTCCATCAACAAAGGTTAGGATGTCTGCAATCGAGCTTCCAAGGTTCTCTCCATACTGACGATAAGCTTCAACAGCTGCTTCCTGATTTCCTTCTTTCTTACCATTTGCAATACCGGATATATCCACTGGCATCAGGTCTCCATCAAAAGAAGTTCCACTAGCCTCAGCATAAACACGCTGAATAGCTCTTGTACTAACTCCTTCCTCTGCATTCCATAGAGGATTATATTTGTTGATAGCATTGTGGATCTCGGCTCCGCATGAATTATCCCCTCTAAGAAGATATTTGTCTAAAACTATACCAGCTCCAAATCCTGTTCCCAGGGTTACCCCGATTAGATTGCGGAAAGTTTTCACTGAACCTTTCTCTGAGAGTGTATTGTTCAACCATGGTAAATACCCCATAAGAGCCTCACCATAAGCATATAAATCGCCATCATTATTAATAAATACAGGAAGCTTAAAATGCTTCTCTAATATTGGGCCTAATGGTACTCCACCTCTGAATGAAGGGAAGTTTGGAAGATCACCAATTACTCCGGCTGTGTAATCCGCAGGGCCGGGGAAGGCAAAACTTATAGCATCAGGATTTTGTCCTATTTTATCTATTAATTGCTCAAAGCCACTGATAATATTTCCCAGGCATTTATCGAGTTGATCAGCATTAGAGGTAAGACATAATAGCTCTGTTAGCTCAATATTTCCCTGCAGAGCAGAAAACACAAAATTCGTTCCCCCTGCATCAAGGGTTAATACTACGGGTTGGTTCGCTGTTGTCATCTTTCAATCTTTAGTCTAAATACTTATCTAGATAGAACACAAAGGTGGCACAATGAGAGGAGAAAATCAAGCCTTTGGGAGTGACGAGTGACGGGTGACAAGTGACAGAAAAAAAACTGATCTAGACCCTGAAGGATAGTGAGTCTTTCCCTCTTGTTTAAGAGCCTGTCCCGGACTTGATCTGGGAGGAACACAGGGGGATATTGGGCTAGAAGTGAGGCATGTTAGTAATACACAAACTTCAGTTTTTCCAACCAGGGAAGGTTGGCTAAGCTATCGAGGAACTGATTGTTGAGTTCATAATCAAAAATCCCTCCACTAGTTCGGCTGCCCACAAAGCCGTAAGCCCCTGTCACATTTGAGTATGGTTTGCCGATTAGATCATATGGAGCATAGCTTCCCGGTTGATACCTGCAGTATTGGTAATTACCTCCGGCCGCCAGGATATCCACTTTTAAAAACTTTCTGCTTCGTACTCGATAATCATCCTTTATCCAATAGAGCATATACTCGAACCATTCATCCGCCGATAAAACAAAATCAACCGCCTGCCTGGTCCAGTCAAGTTTACAGGTATCAACTCCATTTTCAGTGAACTCCAGGTACCATAATCTAACGGTGGTTTCAACATTTTTTTTACACCCATCCCAATATATTCTTGTGGCGTACTTTTGATAAAATTCCAGCATTTTCTTTTTACCCGTCTCAGGATAGTAAAAATAGGGTTTATCTCTAACCTCTATTGTTGCAGCAACATACCTGTTCTCTTCAGGCAACTCTATTCTCAATCCAATGCTTCCAGGTTCAATAAGAGAATCAGTTTTATACAATCGAAAAGGAATTGCAGGGAAAACCCCGGGATCCCTTTGAAGGTCATCCACTACTTCAAGTTGAATGGTTTTATCAACCTGATTATTCTTGACGATATCAAAAAACACATTGGCTTCGCTGAAATATAAAGAATCAGGATTATGTATCATAGCATCTATATCCGATCCGGAGAAGGTTTTCCCCAGACGTAAATAATGGACGCTATCCTCAAAATTAAGTAAACAGTGAACAACCGGCCAGGTATAACTGGCAATTGGATGTTCAACTTCCTGACTGCAGGAAAAGAACAGGTAAACTGACAGTAATATGACTATTATCTTTCTCATTTAATTTCTCTTAATACATCTCACAGGAGCTATCGCAAAGTGCTTCCTGACACTGTCACTTGCATATTGGATAGCATAAATGTTCCCTCTATCAACCAGAGGATGGTAGCCTGTCTTTGAACTTACCACATAAGGAATTATGTTATCGGGTCCATTCATGTAGCCTGTGTAAAAGTCTCTGGTAAAATAGGTCCAATCCACTATTCCTTCGGATATATCAAACTGATCCCATTCCTGTAATCTGGGTTGTAGAAGCATTCTTGAAAGATGAAGGCTTGATAGTCCACCCTGAGCAAAATAATCAAGCGGGCGCCTGGGATATTCGATAATCAACCGCCAATCCTCACGTGTTGGCAATTCCCAACCCGGTGGACAAATACCCTGGATAGAAGTTGTATCGTGGTTCATCATCTCCATCCAATCGTAATAGGTGTAATATCCTCCATATTCTTCCTTCAAATCAGGATTATCATCATAGGAATACTTTTCGACAATATCATTATCCCTGGAAGTATCATTTACTGGCATATAACTGCCATAATTCAGGTTCTCTGCCATCCATTCAAGCCCTGCAATCCTCACAGTTTTATATACCTGTCCATCACGGGGATCGGTCAAGTAGCCGGTGTCATTATTTTTTCCATAGGTTTCGATAATCACTGTATCTATGCTTGTCTGGTGGTACCTGTCGGCAACCTGCAGGATAACATTATAAAACCCGGGTTCCGGAAAAACATGAACCCAATCATTTTTGATGGTAAAAGGGGTATCCCATATCCCATCTGCGTTAATATCCCACCGGAAATCTATAATTACACAGGAACTTGCATCGCGGGAAAGGTGACCACTGAATCGAAACCAGGTAGTTGAATCACCAATCTCCGGATAAGCTCTTAACCTGGCAAAAGGCGGCGCGAAATCATCAGGAGGATCCCCGTAATAATCTTTTTTGCAGGCAACTAGTATTAAAACTAAGCTTAATAAAAGTATATATCGTTTTATAATTATACCCAAGCGGAAAATATTCTTATTTATAAACAAACTTCAATCTCTCTAACCGAGGCGAATTAGCCAGACTATCCAGAAACTTAGAATTAAGCTCACAGTCAAAAAGACCTCCACTTGATCTACTACCCACAAAACCATAAGCTCCTGTCACATTTGAGAATGGTTTTCCGATCAGGTCAAAAACAACATCTTCCCTTGCCAAGTAATAGCACAACTGTCCATTGCCACCAGCAGCTATAATATCCACTCCTACAACTTTTCTGCTTCGAACATGGTAATCATCCTTGATCGAGTAAAGCATATAATCAAACCAACTATCAGGGGTCAATACAAAATCAAAATGAGCTCTGTACCAATCTAGCTTACATGTATCAATCCCATTTTCGGTAAATTCAAGGTACCGTAACCTTACAGTTGTTTCAGCCGACTCTTTACAACCATTCCAACGGATTCTTACTGCATATCTTTCATAAAACTCCAGAACCCTTTTCCCGTCTTGTTCAGGAGAATAAAAATACGGCTTACCTCTAACTCCAATTGTTGCAGCAACATACCTATTCTCCTCCGGTAATTCTATTCTCAAGCCAATAATCCCGGGTTCAATTACAGAGTCAGTTTTATACAAACGAAAAGGAGTTGCCGGGAAAACCCCGGGATCTCTTTGTAGACCATCCTCCACTTCAAGCTGAATTGTCTCCACCACATGATTATTCTTTATGATATCAAAAAACACATTGGCTTCCCTGTAATATAATGAATCCGGATTGCGCATCATTGGGTCAAGATCTGAACCCGAGAAAGTCTTTCCCAGGCGCAGGTAGTGCACGCTATCCTCGCAATTCAGGAGACAATGAACCGCAGGCCAGGTAAAATTGGCAATCGGGTTTTCCACCTCCTCACTACAGGATGAGAATAAAAGAACAGACATTAATATTATTATCAGCTTTCTCATTTATTCAATCCCTTTTGATGCATCTTACCGGAGCTATTGCAAAGTATTTTCTAATTGTATCATTGAAATAAGGCATGGCATAAATAAAACCCCTGTCAGCAAGATCATGATTGCTAGGTTGTGAACTAACGATGTAAGGAATGATCTTATCCGGACCATTCATATAACCTTTATAAAAATTTCTGGTTATATAAGTCCAGTCAACTATCCCTTTAGAAATATCATACAGATACCATTCCTGCAATCGGGGTTGAAGGAGCATTCTTGAAAGATGAAGGTTTGACAATCCACCCTGAGCAAAATAATTAACCCCTCTGGGATTACTAACGATCAGCTCCCCATCCTCCCGGGTAGGCAGTTCCCAACCTGGTGGGCAAATACCCTGGATTGAAGTGGTATCGTGATTCATCATCTCCATCCAGTCGTAATAAGTATAATATCCTCCAAACTCACCTTTTAAATCAGGATTATCATTAAATGAATACTTTTCTACGATACCATTGTCCCGTGCTGTATCAGTTACGTTGATAAAATCTCCATAATTCAGGTTCTCTGCCATCCATTCAAGCCCTGCAATCCTCACAGTTTTATATACCTGTCCATCACGGGGATCAATGAAAGAACCCGTATCATTATTTTTTCCATAAGATTCAATGATTACTGTATCTATGCTTGTTTGGTGGTACCTGTCGGCGACTTGCAGGATCACATTGTGAAAACCGGGCTCCGAAAAAACCTGGATCCAATCATCTTTGTTGGTAAAAGGAGTATCCCATACCCCATCTCCATTAATATCCCAACGAAAATCAACAATACCCCAAAGCCCATCAGCGTCGTGGGAACCATAAGCACTGAACCTAAACCAGGTTGTGGAATCACCCAGCATCGGAAATGCTGATAGTCTCACTGTTGGCGGCGCGAAATCATCAGGAGGATCCCCGTAATAATCTTTTTTACAGGCAACTAGTATTACAAATAAGCTTAATAAAAGTATATATCGTTTCATATTTACGCCCAAGCGGAAAATATTCTTATTTATATACAAACTTTAACTTCTGTAATCTTGGAAGAGTGGTCAGACTATCCAAAAATTTCTTGTCGGGCATATAGCCGTAAATTCCTCCGTTCGCACGGCTCCCGACAAATCCATATGCTCCATTAACATTGGAATATGGTTCACCTAAAAGGTCGAAGGCAAAATCCTGCCTTGTTTGGTATTCACACCACTGCGAATTACCTGCAGATACTAAAAAATCGACTTGAAGAACATTTCTGGCAAAAACCTTATAATCATCCTTTATGCTGTGTAGCATTAAGTCAAGCCAAGCATTCGGTTCCAAAATAAAAGCAGTATCTCTTCTGAGCCAATCAAGCTTGCATGTATCAACACCATTTTCTGTGTGTTCCAGATACCAAAACCTAACTATTGTTTCCGCCGATGCATCACACCCATGCCAACTAATCAGGACAACTGCATCCCCATAGAAATAAAGAAACTTTTTTAATCGGGGATCAGGAGAATCGAAGCGAGGCTCACCCATAATATTTATTTCTGCCATCACATATTTATTCTCCTCCGGCAATTCGATTCTAAGGTTGATTTTCCCAGGTGTTAGTACTGCATCAGTTTTGTATAATCGGAAAGGTGTTCCTGGAAAAAACCCGGGATCACGTTGCAATTCATCCGTCACCTCAAGCTGGATGGTCTCAATAATGTGACCATTTTCAATAATATCAAAATAAACCTTGGCCTCATTGTAATATAAAGAGTCAGGATTATGCATCATAGCCTCCAGATCTGATCCTGAGAAAGTTTTCCCAAGTCGGAGATAATGGACACTATCTTCGTAATTGATCAAGCATTGAACAACAGGCCAGGTGTAATTAGAAACTGGATTTACCACCTCCTCACTACAGGATGTTATCAAAATAAATGGCAATATTAAAAGGTAGAGTTTTCTCATTTATTCAATCCCTTTTGATGCATCTTACCGGAGCTATTGCAAAGTATTTTCTTATTGTATCATTTGCATAGGGAACAGCATAAATATATCCTCTATCGCCTAAAGGATGAGTGCTTCGCAGTGAGCTAGCGATATAGGGTATTATCCTGTCCGGCCCATTCAAATATCCCTTATAGAAATCCCTGGAGAAATACGTCCAGTCAACTATACCTTTAGAGATATCATACAGATACCATTCCTGTAATCTGGCTTGAAGGAGCATTCTTGAAAGATGAAGGTTTGATAGTCCACCCTGAGCAAAGTAATGCATACTTTGCGGATAACTGACGATTAGATTCCAATCTTCCCGGGTAGGAAGTTCCCAACCTGGTGGGCAAATACCCTGGATTGAAGTTGTGTCGTGATTCATCATTTCCATCCAGTCGTAATAAGTGTAATATCCACCAAACTCACCTTTTAAATCAGGATTATCATTATAGGAAT
>CAYXQX010000178.1:0-7402 GCA_964467485.1 uncultured Porphyromonadaceae bacterium
GTGAGAATTTTCCTGGTTTGAGTAGATCTGAAGGACCGGTATTTCATCAGCAATATGATACGCAAAATGAAAGAGGTTATCAAAACTCACTGGATAATCCCTTATTTCTATATTCCCTTCTTGCCATCCAGTGCGATCGATATTATAACTAAACTCTAACTCTGCCGTACTATATGATCCAATTGTCACGGTTTCCTGAGCAACCAAAGAGTCTTGAATATTAAGATGAACAGGAAAGTGGTTCAGGTCCTGATCGGAGGCATTGTTTATCCTGGCATGAAGAGTATGCCTCTTCTCAATATTATTTACCGGCGCATTAAACCAGCATGAATCAATAAAAATATTATTCGATATCCCAAGGGGTAGTTTTTCCAGTAGAGTGG
The DNA here is from genome assembly GCA_964467485.1 of uncultured Porphyromonadaceae bacterium. Classification (GTDB taxonomy): domain Bacteria; phylum Bacteroidota; class Bacteroidia; order Bacteroidales; family UBA12481; genus JAUVKA01. The sequence goes on from CAYXQX010000178.1 coordinate 384, forward strand.
GAAAATCAGGATTCTGTAGAATAGATCCTGTATTCACGAATGAGTTTTGAAAGTCGGAGAAAACATGAAGAATACTATTTTTAGCTACTTCCTGCTCATCAATAATTTGTTTAAACCTAATAAGAACATTCTTTAAGTTGGAGGTGGAGGATGAGTGTTTCAGCATTTCAATGGCCCCGATAACATATTTATTTTCAAGAGGGAACCTGCTGGTAAAAAGATCATCATTATGGATAAGAATAAACCGTGTGTCGGAAGGATACCGATTTACAGCATCAATGGCAGCTTTTTTGGCGTGATCAAGAAGGCTTTGACCGTCTGCCTCATTTTCCATACTCATGGAATTGTCGACATATAGGCCAACCGTTTGATTTCCTGCTCTAATATCTGATTTGCCAGGGAAGTATGGATGGGCAAAAGCCAGCACCAGCATACTGATTAGAAGAATCCTCGTAATAAGCAGAAGTAGCTCTTTGAGTCGGGATCTTCTTTTCTGTTCAATATCAAGCTGCTTTAGAAACTTTAGGGAACTAAAATAGACCAATCGATATTTTCTCAGCTGGAACAGGTGTATTAATATTGGAATCAATACAAGGAAAAATCCCCAGAGATATGTTGGATTAAGAAACTGCATCTCTGTTTAGAAATCAGCTGTTAGTTTAAGGTTTATTCTCCGACCAGTAAGGTAATTAGGTATCGAGTACTGCACGTTTCTGATATCTGTAATCCACAAATGGGATATAGTATTATTAATATTCAGCAAGTTAAATACTTCAAGACTTATCCAGGCACTTTTGAAGTGCTTTAAAAAACCTTTTGACATTGAAGCCCGTTCTTCTGTTATCAGAACTTTTGAGAAACCCAGGTCAACACGCCTGTATGCAGGAACTCTTAATATTGTTTTTTGATTGATTTTGCCGGGAACCCCAAAAGGCCACCCTGTACCGAAAAGAATAGTTAAGTGAGCTTTATAGGAGCGATTGTTTGGAAGATAATCCTGGAAAAACAAACCTACATTAACTCTCTGATCAGTTGGGCGAGGAATATATCCCAGAGTATCACCTTCAATATTTTCTCTTGTTTGCATTATAGAAAGGCTTGCCCAGCTGTCAACTCCGGGCACAAATTCCCCATTAACTTTCATATCCAAACCTGCTGCATAACCATAGCTGGAATTGTCGCCAAAATATCTGATTCGTACATTATCAACTTCGTATGGTATTAAATCCCACATGTATTTATAATAGGCCTCAACAACAAATTTGAACTGCCTTTTCCAGGCAAGAAAATAAAGGTCAGTTCCGGAAACAATATGTGCTGATTTCTGTGCAACAATATTTGGGTTCATGTTCCCTTCAAGATCCCTGAATTCCTTGAAGAACGGTGGCTGGTGATAAGCTCCTCCTGATAACCTGAAAGTAATATCAGTATTCCAATCGGGTTTGAATGCAACCATTCCCCTGGGGCTGATAATATATGCTTTATTGATATCCTGATATAGCCCTCTGAGACCAGCTGTAAGTGTTAAAGTTCCCTTGTTAAGTTCCTTATGACACCTGTTTTGGACATGAGCACTAATCATCTGATGGTCTATTTGAGATGAAGCTCTATGATGTTCCCAAAGCTTAACTTCAGTGTCGGAATAGGGAAGGGAGTACCCTGCTGAGTCCATCATTATCCATTCCTGAATATTATCATCAATAAAACTGGCCTGGTATTTTATACCCCAGTTTAACCCATTGTTGCCAAACCTGTAAGAGCCATTATGACTGAGACTATAAACATTTGCCTTTAATTTATTTCTGGCATGCTCAAGAAAAGATCCAACCCCAAGGTTTACAAGACTATCAGCATAATTATCCGATAAAAGGTTTCTGTCTAATTTGTTCAACCAATAAGCGCCATGGATGTCAAATGTTTCCTGTTCATTAGTCTGAAAGGCTGAGAAATGAATTTTGGCTTCAAAATCGTCATTGGGCCTGTATTTCCCACCAATGGATCCCATATAGGTAGTGAAAACATCTTCTTCTTCACCATCGAAATATACCATTAATTGTAAAGCCTCATGTACCGTTCCAAAAGAGGTTTCCCTGTCAACCGGAACAAAGCGGTAATTGTTATGGGCAATATTACCCAGAAATTCAATTTCAAATTCAGGCGTCAGGTCGTAAGTGATATATGTTTGTAAGTCGGTAAATCGAGGGTTGTAATCCCCCTTGGTCTCCAGGCTGTTAAGAAGGTATTTGTTTGATTTATATCTGATTCCGGTAATATGAGACAAGCGCCTTTTCGGACCAGCCCCCTCAAGGTGCATCGAGCCTCCCATTAAGCTGGCCGATGCAGAACCGGCAAACGCAACAGGTTTTTTATACCTGATGTCGAGTACGGAGGACATTTTATCACCATATCTCGCATCAAAGCCACCTGCTGAGAATAACACTGAGGATACCATATCAGGATTGATGAAACTCAAACCTTCCTGTTGTCCCGATCTGATTAAAAGTGGCCTGTAAACTTCGATATCATTTACATATACCATGTTTTCATCAAAATTTCCACCTCGTACAGAGTATTGGCTGCTCAACTCATTGGTTGATGATACACCGGGCAAGGGCTTTAGAATGGCTTCGAAATTCCCTGAGGCAGAAGGTAGGTTTTTGCTGATAAGAGGGTCGATCCTGGTAATATTCAAATCCATAGCCCTGTCTGCTTTAACAACTATTTCGTCGAGATTGCTAATTTCCTCAAGCAATACCGCATTAACAACTATAGTTTCCTGTCCCGGATAATCAGAGGGTTTTACCACAATTTCCTTCTTTTTATATCCAAGACTGGAAAACTGGAGCCTTAAAATATTCTCATTAACAGTCCGGAACTTATAATTCCCCTGTTCATTAGAAGTTGTACCGTGAGGTAAGCCAAATAAGGAAACATTAACCAGTTCAAGGGCAGTTCCTGCAGAGTCTCTAACATTCCCCTGCAGGACTATACGGTTTTGAGCATCTGCACCAATAATGGCAAATACTAATATCAGGATTAATATAAAAAACCGGTTTTTTACCATGGGCACAAATGTAATGGTTAATAGTCTAAACGAAAAGGGATAAAAATTGGTATCAAAAGAACAAAGTAAAATTCAGATGGTTTGTAAGCCTTTGTTAATGAATGGTATGCTATTTTTTATTTTTAAAATCACCATTTTTCAGTGCTTTGAAGAACTGAGCCCAGGCCAATGGATTAGTAATATTTATGGGTGGTAGCTGCCCGGCCCAGTACAATTTACTATTATAGCCCTGCATAGTATTTCTAAAAGCTGTAGTTGGGGTAGCAGGTGAGTCGTATAATAGTGTTTTCATGTCCAGAATGGCCAGGTTTTTTAGAGCCCTATCCATATCAGTTACAGGAGGTACATATGCTAGTACGGCTTTTCTAAACCTTTCGTAGCTTCCTTGCCATGGTGTGATAATCAATTCCTGGATCTGTATGGTATCTTGCTCAAGAATAATATCTTTAACTGCATTGTGAGTTGAGTAATAATCGCTAACACGCATCGTTTCCATCTTATAGCCTAAAGCCGAAAAAACCAAAGAATCAGTAGCTTGTACCGGGAAATTGTAATATCCTCTAATATCACTTGCAGTAGCAATATTTTTATTCTTCAGGATAATGTGCACATAAGGGATTGCGTGTGTGCTATCAGAAAGCGTTGTTCCGGAAATATGAAAGAACTTATTTTCTTTCGCTTCCTCCTGGGCTTCCAAAGCCAGGGTGCTGATAGTAAAAATCAGCAAAACTGATATAATCGTCTTTATATTCAAGAGTGTAAAAATAAGCTTACCTTAATACAATGCCAAACGAAAAAAACTATACTTTTGTATGTGGGCACATACATAAATTGTGCCTTTAATTTTTTATAATGGTCAGGCAATTAGAAATAGTCCTGCCGCCTTTCACAAGAGGCATCCACTTAATTACTCATCTAGTGGAAAATGAGCTCGGGAATTAATTATTACGATCCATTCTTAATATAAACTATATATGGGGAAATTATTGTTATTAGGAGCTGAAGCTATCGCACAAGGAGCTATAGATGCAGGAATGTCAGGGATTTATGCTTATCCTGGCACTCCATCAACCGAAATAACTGAATACGTGCAAAGGAATTCCTATGCTCGAGAAAAGGCTTTGCACTCGGCCTGGTCAACCAATGAGAAAACAGCTATGGAATCTGCTCTAGGTATGTCTTATTCGGGAAAGCGGGCTATGGTGTGTATGAAGCATGTTGGCTTGAATGTGGCTGCTGATGCCTTCGTGAATTCTGCGATAACCGGTTCAGGAGGAGGTCTTATTGTTACTGTAGCTGATGATCCATCAATGCATTCTTCTCAAAATGAGCAAGATTCCCGTTTTTATGGAAGTTTTTCCATGTTACCGATTCTGGAGCCATCCAATCAGCAGGAAGCTTACGATATGGCATATGAGGGATTTCGCTTGTCTGAAGAGTTTAACCTTCCCGTTTTATTAAGGATAACAACAAGGTTGGCACATTCCAGGGCAGGGGTACAGCGCAAACTTCAATTAAATGAGAATAAACTAACTCTGCCTGATGATCCGCAGCAGTTCATCTTACTTCCAGCAATAGCCAGAAAGAGGTATAAGATGCTTCTTGAGTTACAGCCCAGCCTGGAGCATAAAGCCCTGGAATCGGAATTCAACGAATTTGTTGAAGGACCGGATCATTCAAAGGGTATTATTTCCTGTGGAATAGCTATCAATTATCTGGAAGAAAACTTTTCCGGTAAAATACCATACCCGGTTCTAAAGATTGGACAGTATCCAGTTCCCAAAGAGAAACTTCAACATATGGTGGATAATTGTGAATCCCTACTGGTGCTGGAAGAAGGCTATCCATTGCTCGAAGAAAGTCTGAGAGGATATTTGAATAATGGACCTGTACCTGTTTCAGGTAGGTTGGATGGCACACTGCCAAGAGATGGGGAGCTTAATCCTGATTTAATAAGGGCAGCTCTGGGCATGGAGTCCCAAGCTGGAAAAGATGTCCCTTCGATGATGATCAATCGTCCTCCTGCCTTATGTAAAGGTTGCGGGCATATTGATACTTATAAGGCTTTATTAGAGGCACTTGAGTCATATGGAGGTGGACGCACGTTTTCAGATATAGGATGCTATACCTTAGGAGCTTTGCCCCCTTTTAATGCAATTAACTCCTGTGTGGATATGGGAGCATCAATTACCATGGCCAAAGGAGCGACTGACGCAGGTTTGGTTCCATCAGTAGCTGTTTTGGGCGATTCAACCTTCACTCACAGTGGAATGACCGGTTTATTGGATGTAGTGTTAGAAAATTCGCCTGTCACTGTTATTATTTCAGACAACGAGACTACCGGTATGACAGGCGGACAGAGGAGCTCAGCACTTGGAAGGATAGAGTCTATTTGCAAAGGGATAGGTGTTCCAGATGAGCATATCCGGCTAATTATCCCCCTGAAAAAGAATCATGAGAATAATGTTCAGGTCATAAAAGATGAGTTAGCTCATAAGGGCGTGTCGGTAGTTGTTTCACGGAGAGAGTGCATTCAAACAGCATCAAAAAGGAAAAGAAAATAAGCTTTTTCTGAAGAAATTGATCAGGTTATGAAAAAATCTAATATAATATTGTCAGGCGTTGGTGGACAAGGGATATTAACTATCGCTGCAGCTATTAGTATGGCTGCACTCAAGGAGGGTCTTAATACTAAGCAGGCCGAAGTACATGGAATGAGCCAACGTGGAGGTGCCGTTCAGTCCCATTTGCGGATCTCAGACATGAAAATATCGTCGGATCTTATTCCGCAAGGTGAAGCTGATATTATTTTATCTGTGGAACCTCTGGAAGGATTGAGGTATCTTCCATACCTGAAAAAAAATGGTGTTCTGGTAACTAATTCCAAACCATTCATAAATGTTCCTGATTATCCTGATCCAGAAGAAATCTACAAACAGATACGTCTCTTGCCGGCTAATATTATTGTGGATGCCGATAAGCTGGCCAGGGATTTAGGCTCACTCAGATCTTCGAACATAATAATGTTGGGAGCAACAAGTTCCTTTATGTGTTTGGATTTCAGTTCTCTGGAAGCAGGGGTTAAACAGATTTTTGAAAGAAAAGGTACTGAGATTGTAGAATTAAACCTTAAAGCCCTTAATTTAGGCAGGGAAATTGCCGGTAAATAAATCTGATTTACCAGATTTTATCCGGATATTTCCCTTCGGCTGTTAAACTGCTGAGTTTTTCCATTACCATCTCCTTGTCCTCACTATAGGTTACACCAAACCACTTAGCATCTGATTCAAGTACCTTAACGCGTATCATGCCTTGCTCAACAAGAATGTTTGTTGCATAAGGAATATAGAATTCGGATTTCAATTCCTGACTCCTCTCTTTCATAAAGGATTTAAAAATCTTCGACAGCTCCTGAAGAATAGCTGGGGTAAATCCCCAAAAATTCATTGATACTACTTCTTTCCCACTCAACTTCTCAGCTTTATCCCCTTCTATAAAAACAATGTCCTTACCTTTTTTCTCAATATGAGTCCTTTCTGTAACCCCAGTGAGGTAATTTTCGGGGTTAGTTGTACAGATTCCTCTGGATACGAATCCATGCTCGGAAAGAGTGTTGTTGAGAATGTAACCCACCATAGCCTGTTCATGTATTTCATCAGGATTTAGATTACTTAAGAATTTTCCCATCTCTTCGAAAGCTTCAAATCCGTAGAAATCGTCACCATTGATTACAGCAAAAGGTTCAGATAATTTTTCCTGTGCGGCTAACACGGCGTGACAGGTTCCCCAGGGCTTAACTCTTTCCGGGTTAAGCATAATACCATCAGGGATATCACTTAAACGTTGAACCACATGATCAACATCTATCGTGCTTTTGTATCTATTGGCAAAAAGGGTATAGAAATCCTCAACAATTTCCTCTCTCAACACAAAAACTACTTTTCCGAAGCCTGCC
>CAYXQX010000179.1:0-7394 GCA_964467485.1 uncultured Porphyromonadaceae bacterium
TTAGCCTTCCCGATTTATCTTCAACTATTGAATAAACTTCCTCTCCAAAATCCTTACTGAAATCAGACAGGACTATTAAGTCGGAGAAGCTTTCGCTATCCAATGAGTATGAATAAATTCCTCCAACAGTTGTAAACCATATCTTATTCGAACTACTTTCTAAAGCGGAAAAATATATTGGATACAAGCTTTCAAATATATCTGGATGACTCTCTAATTTGAACCGTTCCAGTGTGCCTTCTCCGGGATTGATTTTGACCAGACTTCCATCTGATACCCAGATGTTGCCTCGGGAATCACGGAATAGCTTGTGCCTTACATTGGGGTTAATTTGTCCGAAAAGCGGATGATCACTGGCACTTCTAAACTCCTTAGATCTTTTGTTAAAAAAGAATAATCCCTTCTGATAGGAAGCAAGCAGTAATTCATCATCAGAATAATCTAATACTGAGGTTATTATCCTAAGGTCGTCGGAATCGTAGAATTCAAACTCATTTTTATCCTGATTTAAAAGATTCAGTCCACCTCCATCAGTTCCAATCCATATTCCCTTATCCGGATCTTCGCAAAGACTAAGTATGGATACATCAGAAGGACCTGTATTGCTTCTTTTGTTATACTTATACTGCTCAAAACCCGATGAATATAATAGAACACCACCACATCTAACGGTACCCAATATTGCGGCACCTCCTTCAGCAATGCATATCTCTTTCACCGAATTTTCAGGAAGGGTCTGCTTAGTGCCGGAGCCTGAATTTAGTCTTTCAAGAATAGAAAAGTTGTCATCTACAATAAAAACTCCGGCATAGTCAGATGCAATCCAGATGTTTTTCTCTGTAGGATTCTCTTTAATATCAAGAAATATCTGATAAGCAAATTCAGGATTTACCTCAGAAAAACTGGTCTCTATTTCACCCTGCCCGGAGATCTTATATACATCCGTATAAGTGCTAAGAAAGTACGAATTTCCAACAGTTTCCAGACAGGTATACTCTTGTCCATCCATAAAAAGGAATTCATCCAGATCACCAGTTTTCTTATTTAAGCGACCGATCCCGAATCCATTAATAAGGACTAAAAAAGTATTATCGGTAAATTCAACAAAATCCTCAATTTCCAGCCCTTGTGCTTCAAATGGGAATGATGGTTTGATATAGATTATTCGTGTACTTGAAGAGTCTTTGTTATAGACATGAAACTTCAAGTCTTTGTCGGGAAACCATATATCAGAAGAATCTTCATAAATTGCTCTTACTGAGATATCGCCATCAACACCGAGAGGATTTCTGATAAAATTGTCCTTATTACGATTGTATAAACACAGACCAAATTGTGTTGAGACCCATATATTATTTTCAAAATCCTCATAAACGAGGTAAATAACGTCATCAGATAGAGAATAGTCATTATTATTATCGAAAAAGTACTGATTCACCTCTCTGCCATCATACCTGTTCAATCCGAAATTTGTCCCTAACCATATATACCCCACATCATCAATACAAACACTGTTAACAGTACTCTGAGAGATTCCTGAAAGTCCTTCAATACTCTTTACTTTATAGGATTGCGCAAATGAATTTATCGCTATCAGAAAAAGTGTTGTGCAAAAAGCAATAGAGTATATCCTGTTTTTCATATAAATACTAATTGAATCCTTTAACCTGGAAGTATCAATACCATATCTCACTAAAATCTTTATACCCTAATGTTATAAAAAAAAGAGAAGCTAAAAAAGCCCAAGAGCAATATTGAATCAATCATTATTAGTTAGATAAATCAATCTTCCCCGCAGCAAAATAAAAGCACGGAATCTCTTCAGTGCTTTTATCGTTTTAGCCTATTTGTTACTGTAGTGGCCAATAGCAGAAACAATAAATATCTGAACCTTATCTTCAATAACTCTGTAAACAATCCTGTCTTTTTTGTTTAATCGTCTCGACCAATAGCCTTCAAGGTGATATTTAAGAGGCTTTGGATTTCCAATTCCAGCATATGGGGTTTCTGATAATTCTAAAAAAACCTGTTCGATCTTTTCAATGGTTCTTTTATTACCTGACTTGTGATGAGCTTGAAGTTCTTTCCTGGCTCTTGAGGAGATAGTTAAAGTATACTTTCCCATATATCCCCAGGATCTTCAATGGTAGTAACTTTGCTTTTGGATAATTCCAATTCAGCTTTCCGAACATATTCCACAAGCTGTTCGTTGACTGACAATTTATCTGCATCACTAATCGGAGCAAGGATATATGCTTTGTCTTTGCCCCTCTGCACTATAACTTGTTCATTATCGTCAACAAGATCAAAATACTTCTTTTGATGATCTCTAAACTCCCGACTACTGATTACTAGCATAACTAAATATATGTACCTGTTTGGTACAAATTTACAAAACATTATCACGACATAAAACTAAATTCACAAGTAAATAATAATACTCAAGAAGCTTATGTATTTCGACCCTCCTGCTACAAAATGTAGACAATCCGACGCAAAAAGGCAATAATTACCGGAATTCCCAGAGCAATCAGCATGAGGTGCCCAATCACACCGGATTGTCTACATGGCTGGAAATTCCTGATTACTTATTCATCAATGGTATTTACAATAGGAAGTTGCATCCTATGATCTACTCAAAGGAAACACATGAAGTCTTCCACTTGTCCAATAATTCTGACCTTGGAACCTTTGGAATTTCCAATGATCTTGATGGAGGTGCTCCATATTGGCCGTCTAGATATATTGATGGCAAACTATATCGTATGGAATATGCAAATCGATTAAAGCGCGTTTTAAATAATGAATTAATTGACCAGGCTGATTTCAAAAATCAAAAACTCCGTGATAAATTGATGGCATTCAGAGAAAACCTATCTGATGAGGATGGGCGGATATTGGTTGTAGTGACTTTGAAATAAAGACTCAACTATGCAGAAATGTGCTGATGACAAAAAAGATTTGCTAACTTTATGTCATAAGGCCTGAACCAATTTTGTTTATAAACAAAACCAGACTCCACATGATTAAATCAGGAAAGGTTTTACTATTATTATTATTTACTATTGTTTTATTTCTTTTCCTTTTTTCGTGCAATGAATCATCAGAAAAACCCGATCAAACCAATACTATATTCCTTAAGTTTGATCCTAATACATTACCGTCTCCAAGTCCTCTTTCAGAAATTGTAGAAAAAATTCGACTTATTCCTCTTGAGACGAATCCAGAATGCCTCATCAGTGATGTTATCAGGGCATTTATTGGTGAAAAATACATCTTGGCTGTATCCAATGGTAATAGGCAATATTTGTTTCTATTTACACTAGAAGGTAAGTTTATTAGGAAAATTGGTCATCAAGGTAAAGGCCCTGGAGAATACATTAACATAAGTTATATATCAGTCTTTGAAGATATGGAACAGGTTTACATAAGTACTGGCGTGAAAGGAGATATGCTGGTGTTTAATTTTAATGGTGACTTTATTAGGAAAATAAAAGGAATTCAAGGTTCATTTGCCTCCAAACGAGTCGGCCCTGATCAAACAGCCTACACAACATATCTCGATTATGAGATTAAAATTGTAAATGAGAAAAAGGAGGATACCCTATCATTATTCCCTGTTGATCCTGAAAATATAGTTTATCATACATCATATTTATATGGTTCTGAAAATGGAGGATTCTTCTATGCTCTCTCAGGAAAAGATGTGATTTGGAAGGTTGAAAAAGATTCCTTGGTGCCAGCCATAGTTTGTGATTTTGGTTCTGGAAGTCTTAGTCCCAAAGAATTAATAAATTATGCGTTAACAGGTCGACTTCCAGCAGGGAAATTAGTGATTGATGGTTTCCCATTTTATGGTGCAGGATATTACCATTTTTTACTCTTGCAGGAAGACAAAAAAGGTGAAGAAAAGGCTTTTGATATTCTGGTAGATGAAGAATCTCATCAATCATGGTTTATTAAATCCAGTCCAGAAAGTGATGATATTTTATTTTCAGATGCTTATTTCTTTAAGAATTCAGCAAATACAGGAGAAATGATTTCTGTGGCTTATGCTATTGATTTAATAAATGGATTACCAAAGATAAAAGAGAATAAGAGTTTCTCTTATGATTCAAAAACAATAAAGCAGATTGAACAATTAAGTGAAGAGGATAATCCAGTTCTTGTACTATTCACTTTGAAATAATTTACATTCAAATCAATACATCATTTATAGGGTAAACAATCCGACGCAAAAAGGCAATAATTACCGGAATTCCCAGAGCAATGCTTTCCGGACAATAACCTTCTGGATATCAGAGTTATCAAAGTACTGCTCCAGCAATCAGCATGAGGTGCCCAATTACACCGGATTGTCTACTATACCTTTTGAGATATTGCTAAGCAGAGATGTGCTAACGGCAAAAATCAGTAAAATCCGTTTCACTTAAACTTAGCACAAACAATTATTGGATTGTCATTAATACAATAGCCCTGAATCATACGTATTTCGGATGGGCCTTTCCCAATCGAGGATTTCCAAACAAATTCTCCATTTTCATTAAAAATTAAAATCTTTGTTTCACGACCCTCACTAGTAGTAATAATATAATTATCATTCATCATTTTAAGATCAGTAATACCACCAAAATTGCTTCTTTTACTGGTTTCCAGGGATATTACTTTGTACTCGCTGAACAACTCATTAAAGGAGTACGATCTTGCTTCGTCTATATTAATGTTCCAGGTGAAAATTTCCTGTGGAGTCTTAGGATTTTGACAGCAGCACAAAACTTGCATTGACACTATAAAGGCAAGTAATACTGTAAATTGAAGTATTTTCATAACAACAAGGCCGTTAAAGAATTAGGTTTAGTATGATTAAAACCAAATTACTCCAGTTTTAGTATTGCGTAATAGGATTATTTCAATAATATATACACCCTTTTTACCCTACCCTAATGAAAAATCAGAACCTTCCCAGATTGGGATGTAGTTTCACTAAACTTTTTGCAGATCATGGCTAATTTGTAGAAATGTATAGAAAATATGGCCTATTCATTGTTACGACCACTTGCAGCAAATCCTCGCCATTGAATGTATAGAAATCTGATAAAATAACCCGCTCAGAAATGCCTGGCAAATAATATCCGCCCCCCATTATCAGCTTATAAATTGCTTTAGTTAAACGGATTAAGGTAGGGAACATAAAAAGCGGCAAGAGGAGGTGTTTAACCCGGTGACTGCAATTATATAGCAGAATACCTTATTTAGTTTCTGATTCTCATCCTTTCCATTAACATCTGGAATGGTTGTGCTGATAAGCTTCATTTTTTTGCATTTAGCAATCAAATTTAGAATAGCAAGGAATGATAACAACCTGTTAACCCCTTTTTCATCATTTACTCTTTTGATGATTAGTGCAATATTAAAAGCCTCCTCAGGGCAAACCCGGATTCCGTATTTTGACTGAATTAATAAATTATCCAAAGTAAGGGTTTCAGGAATCTCTTCAAAAATTTTGCGGAATGTACTTTCTGAAAAAAAGATAGATATTGCCTTGGCGTGTAGTTTTGAGTTAGTTTGGTAATATCTGTCATCGTGACGTAAAACATGAGGAATTATGCCACTGCCCTCTTTCTACTATGCAATATAAATGTACAACGATAACTAAGTATTGGGAAAATATTTTTATTATAAATGTATACTATCTTAGTCGAATTTGAATATTATTGCTTTAAATGTGATAAAATAGAATAAAAACAATTATGAAAGCAAAACTATTTACTGCATCTATTTTTATAAGCCTGTTTCTGATTTTTACCCTGTCACCAATACATGCACAGTCTATTAAGGTACCTGGTGTGGTAGTCAGTTTTAGCCCTGCATCGACAAAAATTTACATCGGCTCACCAAGCATTTGCATCCTTCCAAATGGCGACTACCTAGCCTCACATGATTATTTTGGCCCTGGATCAACCGAACACAAACAGGCACTAACAATTATCTATAAATCAACGAACAAGGGAAAATCCTGGAAGAAATTATCAGAAATAAATGGCCAGTTTTGGTCTAACCTTTTTGTACATAAAAATGCGATATATATCTTGGGTACGTGGAATAATTATGGTAATCTAATTATCCGCAAGTCATTAGATAATGGACTTACGTGGAGCAACCCGACTGATAGATCAAACGGCTTATTACTTGAAGGTGAGTACCATACATCTTCAATGCCGGTTATTATGCTCAATGGCCGTTTGTGGCGGGCTATAGAAAATGCCAAATCCTATACTACAGAATGGGGGAAACGCTACAGTGCAATGGTTATTTCAGCACCTGTTAATTCAGATATACTAAATGGAAAAAACTGGTTAGCATCTAATAGCTTACCCTATGATTCAACCTATCTGAATGGAAATTTTGGTGGATGGCTCGAAGGGAACACTGTTGTTACTCCGGAGGGTAATCTCGTAGATATTTTAAGGGTATCCTCTTCTGAAAAAGGTCGAGAATTATCTGCAGTTGTTAACATTAGTTCAGATGGACAAATTGCTACTTTTGACTCTTCAACTGGATTTCGGGAGTTTGATGGTGGTGCAAAGAAGTTTGTCATCCGTTACGACGAGGATAGTAAACGATACTGGACATTGACTAATATAGTCAAGGATGAATTCTCCAATCTGCCACCAGGAGGCGTTCGCAACACATTAGTATTGGCAAGCTCATCTGATTTAAAGAAATGGAAAAAACACAAAGTACTACTCTCTCATCCTGATGTAAAAAAACATGGCTTTCAATATGCTGATTGGCAATTTGATGGGCGAGATATTATATTCCTATCTCGAACCGCCTTTGATGATGAATTTGGCGGGGCTCATAATTATCATGATGCGAATTATCTCACATTCCATAGAATTAAGCGCTTTAAAAAATACAACAATTGTTTCTTTTCATTATTTTCATGTAGAAGTTTATCTAAACAAGCTAATGGATTATAATGATTACTAATATGTGGAGTGGCAAAGAGATAAACAACATACTCAAGTTGACCGACAATCAATATAGAGTTAATTCCAATACCCTTAATTCGTAAGGATCCATCAATATTTCCCATGGCTCCCCTATTTTAAATGATGCCTGCATTTTTCTATTTTCAGGATATGACCAATTTACTTTTGCCTCTGTATATTTTTTATCAAAGCCACATGTTTCTCCCGAGATTACAAAGGAAACTGGTTTAGCCTTCACATCACGCGGCCCAATATACACTTCCATAAAAATGCCCACTCTTTCCTCCATGTTTTTTTCAACAAAAATGGCCAGGGAATTATCTTTATCGTAATTGATAAAATTTGAAAGTTTGACCTCGAAAGGTTCCTGCCACTCATTATGGGTGGCAACTTTTTTAC
>CAYXQX010000180.1:0-7393 GCA_964467485.1 uncultured Porphyromonadaceae bacterium
GATGAGGAGGCTTTGAGGATTATCAGCCTTTTCCGTTTTAGTAAGGTTAAGAATAGAAAACGTAGAGTTAGAGTGACAAAAAAGACAACGATTCATTTCAGACTGCCGAAAATAAATATTAATTATTCTGTCACATCAAAGAAAAAGCCTTCGCCTTCACCTACCCAAAGTAAAACCGATTCTGATAAAAAAGACTCCGGATATTCATATACTATTGAAATTAAATAATCCTGATATGAATATGAAGCCAATTGTTATTGCGTGTCTGGCTTTTCTCTTCTTTTCTTGTAATACCTGGAGAAATGAGAATACTTACAAGATAATCCCAGAACCTCAGGAGATTACATCCACCATGGGGACAATTACTTTGAGTGATACTATTGGTGTAATTCACACTGATGTAATCGAAGGTTTTATTCCCGGAGGACCAGAAGCGTATGAATTGGACGTTAATCCTGATGGTATCCTGATAAAGGGGAATAGTGTTGCCGGGGTGTTTTATGCCAGGCAAACTCTGGATCAGATTCTGCCACCCGGTGGATTGACAGATGGTGAAATGGAGATTCCTTGTGTTACGATTAGGGACTGGCCGGCATTTCCCTGGCGTGGAGGAATGCTGGATGTGTCGAGGCACTTTTTTCCCAAAGAGTTTATCCTTAAGTATATTGATATACTAGCCTTCCACAAGCTGAACCATTTTCATTGGCATCTTACCGATGGTACAGCATGGCGACTGGAGATAGATGCTTACCCCGAACTTACTGCCAATGTTGATTCCTATTCCAAGGAGGAGGTTAGAGAGATAGTTAAGTATGCGCAGGAACGGTTTGTGACTATAATTCCTGAGATTGAAATGCCCGGTCATTCAGAAGCAGCACTCGAAATTCTACCTGAATTACGCTGCAACCCCAATGAAAAATCAGGAGTGTATTGCGCCGGTAAAGAGGAGGTATTTGAGTTTTTGGAAACTGTACTCACTGAAGTTATGGAGCTTTTCCCATCAGATATCATACATGTTGGCGGTGATGAAGTTGGAAAGGGGCAGTGGCAAAAATGCCCTGACTGCCAAGCGCGAGTCAGGAGTGAAGGCCTTGATAATGAGGAGGAACTGCAGAGCTATTTTATTAAGCGGATAGCAGCTTTTCTTAAGCAAAATGGAAGAAAGCTAATTGGTTGGGATGAAATAATGGAGGGTGGCCTGTCAGTTGATGCTAAAGTTATGTCGTGGAGAGGAGTAGCAGGTGGAATTGAAGCATCCCAAATGGGACATGATGTTGTGATGAGCCCCGGTTATCCATGTTATTTCGACCATTACCAGAGCTCCCATGAGGATGAACCACAAGCCTGGGGAGGACTGAATGGCATTAAGGATGTTTATGGTTTTAATCCAATTCCTGATGAAATCCCTGATGGGAAAAGGCATTATGTATTAGGTGGTCAGGCTAATTTGTGGACTGAGCAGATAGCTACTCCTGACCAGGCGGAGTATATGATGATGCCTAGATATAGTGCTTTATCTGAAGCCCTGTGGAGTGGTCCGGATAAATCTGATTGGGCTCGTTTTGAGCAAAAAATGATATTGCAATTGCATAGATATGAAGCCCTCGATTACAACTATTCCGGGAGTGCTTTTACTCCTGATTTAAGCATCACTTTGGATGAGCATGATGCTTGTCTTCTGGCAACTCTCAGTCAGGAATTGAATTTGTACCCCATCCACTATAGCCTTGATGGGCAGAATCCTACAACATCATCACCGGTTTATTCTGAAACTATTCACCTCAAAGCGGGACAATCACTCAGAGCACAAACTTTTAGAGAAGGGCAGCCTCTGGGTTTTATGACACGATTGGATGATTTGCCTAATCTTGCGACTGGCAAAACGGTTAGTTATGCCACACAATGGGAAGATTCTTATGCAGGCTCAAAAGAAAAATCTTTAACTGATGCTCAATTGGCCTCCAAGAGAGGCGATCATCCCAATTGGCAGGGTTTTCAGAAAAAGGATCTTGATGTTGTGCTTGATCTGGGTGAGGAAACTGAAGTGAGCAGCGCATGGATCAGGTTCTTCCAACATGCCGGCATGACACGTGTAATGTTTCCTTCATCAGTTGAAATATTTGGCTCAGTGGACGGAAACGAGTTTCATTTTTTGGCACAGCAGGACTTTGCAACAGACACTTCTCTTGAAGCAAAAATCAAGAAAATCAGGATAAGTTTTAAAGGTGAGAAATTAAGGTTCATCCGCTTTAAAGCAATTAATCCAAAGGTTTTATTCCCGGGGCATCCCCGCGAAAGAATGGATGCCTGGATCTTCACCGACGAACTGGGAGTCAATTAGGTTTCGTTTCCCGAAATTTTCAATTTAATTTTTCAACCCGCAACCCGTAACCCGCAACCCGTAACTTTTTTTTACATTTGCCCTCTTACAAAAAAAATAGTATGAGGATTTTATTTGCAATTGTAATAAGTATAGCTTTTCAATCATCTTATAGTCAGGTGGTTTCGAAATGGCGAGGACTTGGGAGAACTGGGATTTATGAAGAAACGGGACTGCTGAAAGAGTGGCCTGAAGGAGGTCCTGAAAAGCTATGGTCTGATACAAATATCCACAATGGATATTCCTCACCGGCTATGGGGGAGGAGTATATTTACCTTACTGGAAGGAAGGACTCTTATGAATATCTTACTGCTTTGAATTATGATGGCAGTATGGCCTGGCAAGTTGAATATGGCCTGGCTTAATGGGCAGGATATGCTTATTAATATTACGGCCAATTGGGCTCATGGTATTGATCCTTCCAACGGAGAATTTCTTTGGAAATTTGATTATATAAACAGAGAGACCCGGCAATCTGTAAGGGGTATGATAATAACCAATTGCAATACTCCTATTTATTCTGATGGGAAGGTACTTCTTAATAAAGGATATGATCATCCTACCATTCAACTATCACTAAACGATGACGGAAGAGGAGTTGACATCAACTGGTCATCCTGGGACTTTGATACACACATGGGTGGTAATGTTTTAATAGATGGCTGTCTTTATGGATCTAACTGGATTAATAACAGCAATGGGAACTGGTTATGTGTTGACTGGACATCAGGAGAAACACTATGGGAAGAAAAATGGAATAATAAAGGTCAAATAATTTATGCTGATGGACTCCTATATCTTTATGAAGAGAAGAGGGGCAATGTGGCCCTGGTTAAACCAAATCGGGAGAAGCTGGATATTATTTCCTCCTTTAAGGTAGATGAGGGAAAAGGTCCGCATTGGGCACACCCTGTGATTCATAAGGGGGTACTTTATGTCAGGCATGGGGAAGTGCTGATGGCCTACCGGATTAAGGCCTAAGGCCTAAGGCTTGAGGTTTGAGGCTTATTCCGGGAGGTGTTCAGCATAACCTGCCTTTTAATAGTTGATTATATTTACTTTTATGCTTCTAAGAAAATATTCATATGCTACGAAAAGCTTCGATCATCTTAATCTTTCTGTCCTTTTGTTTTGTATCAATATCAAAAGGACAATCAAATAAATCAGAAAAAACCGGATTGAAATTCAGTGTGTCTTTTGATAAGATGCTATATCCGGCAGATCTTACCGGCCGGGTTTACCTTATGATATCCAATAGCGACAGGCGTCCGCCCAAGAATCAGGTTGGAATTACCGGTGTCCCTTTTTGGGGGATGGATGTTAATAAATTAGCTCCTGGTGATGGAGCCATAATCGATGCAGATGTTTTTGGCTATCCTCTTGAAAGCATTGGGGATATTCCTGCTGGTGAGTATTATGTGCAGGGATTCATTAATGTGTATACCGAGTTTAAAAGATCCGACGGGCATACTCTTTGGATGCATAAGGATAATTGGGAGGGGCAGAGTTGGAAAAGAGGAGAGGGGAATATGTATTCTGATGTTAAAAAGGTTTATATCGATCCATCGAAATCTGAAACCATTGAGCTTGTTTGTAATCAGGCTAATCAGGCTGTAGAAGTTCCGCCCGACACGAAAATGGTTAAGCGTATAAAAATCAGGAGTAAAATGCTTTCTGATTTCTGGGGCCAGGATATGTATCTTGGAGCAACTGTCTTACTTCCCAATGGCTATGATAAGGATACAGATCAGTTATATCCGGTTAATTATCAGCATGGTCATTTTGGCTTAGGGGTACCTTTCGGGTTTCGCGACCCTTCCGGCCCTCCGTCAAATTCAAGGAGATCGAATCAAAGCTTCACAGATTTCTGGATGTCGGATGAGTGCCCTCCTATGATGGCGATAAAAATTCTTCATCCTTGTCCGTACTATGATGATTCCTATGCTGTTAATTCCCCTAATGTAGGGCCATATGATGATGCAATAAATCAGGAATTAATTCCTTACCTGGAAGAGAAGTTTAGGATTATATCTGAGCCTTATGCACGGATTTTATCAGGAGGTTCAACTGGTGGCTGGATAGTTTTAGCCCAGCAAATTTTTCATCCTGATTTTTACGGCGGATGTTTCTCTCTTTGTTCCGATCCTGTTGATTTTAATTACTATCAGATTGTTGATATTTATGAGGATGAGAATGCCTACTATACCGAAAGGGATTGGGTTAGGATTGAGAGACCTAATACACGAAGTACGGATGGGAATATCAGGTCGACAATGGCTAATGAGAATCTATACGAATTGGTAGTGGGAGATAATAGTCGATCTGGTGGTCAGTGGGATATCTGGGAGGCAGCTTTCAGCCCAATAGATTCAGATGGATATCCGATGCGTGTTTGGGATAAAAGGACAGGTGTAATTGATCACAAGGTTGCCGAACAATGGAAAAAGTATGATTTGCATGAGTATCTGAAGAGCAGCTGGGAATTTATTGGCAAGGATCTTCAAGGGAAGCTTTTCATCTACACTGGTGACATGGACTCATTTTACCTCAATAATGCCATGGAGCTACTTGAAGGATTTCTAGAGAAAACTACTGACCCTTATTATGATGGTCATGTTGAATACGGTCGTAAAAAGCCTCATTGCTATGGTCCTCGTGGTATTGAACTGGTTAAGATGATGGTTAAACAGGTAAACAAAAATGTTAAATAGGTAAGTAAGAATATGAAAATCAGGATAATAATTTTTTCAGCTCTGGTGAGCCTTTTCACTGTTGGCTGTACTTCTAAGAAAACAATAATAATTGCTCATCGGGGAGCCTCCTCTGTGGCACCGGAAAACACCTTGGCAGCTTTTCAGAAAGCGATAGAATTTGGTGCCGATTATTTTGAACTGGATGTTCGCGCTTCAAAGGATGATTCTCTGATGATTATCCACGATGGTTCCATCGACAGGACCACTAATGGAACAGGCTCATTTCATGATCTTACTTATGAGCAATTAAGAACATTTGATGCCGGATCCTGGTTTGGAGAAGAGTTTAAAGGAGAGAAAATGCCTACACTTAGAGAGTCTCTGCAATTAGCTCTCGATAATCGTGTAAAGGTGTGTGTTGAAATAAAAGATTACGATAAAACGCCCCGGATTATTGAATTGATTGAGGAAATGCATGCTGAGAAAAGTGTGATAATTTTCTGTTTTGATTTTGATGCTATTGCAACTGCAAAAAAACTGAATCCGAAAATCCCGGTGTGTTATTTGAAAGGCGAAATAGCTGAGGAGGATTTTCAGAGTTTAAAATCTATTGGGGGCGAGGTAGCTGGATCGGGAAGTGGAGGGGAAGCAGGCATAATTGAAAAGGCGCATGCTGAGGATCTGGCATTTTGGAGATGGACCGTTAACAGTGTGGAGGAGATGCAGACTTTGATAGATGGAGGGATAGATGGGATTATTACCAACTATCCTCAAGAGTTGGTCAAGCTTCTCAAGTAGTTGGTTCGATACAATAAATCTTTGACTCCCTGTGGCGGGATGCTACGGCAATTTCTGTTCCATTCGAGTGTTCAAGGAACAGATCCCTGGCAAGCTCTGGCTTATTGTTATCCTGCGAAAGGTGGGACAGGAAAACATGAGATAAGGATGGAGACCTGTGGTTCAAAAACAGATCAAGGGCCTGCTGGTTTGATAAATGTCCATGATCCCCACTGATTCGGGTTTTCAAAAATCGTGGATACCTGCCGTTTTCAAGCATTTCCTCATCATAATTAGCTTCCAAAAAGGTTGCATTGCACTTCCTGAAGCTATTAATAAGAGCTTCTGTTACGGAACCTATATCTGTAAATACTCCTATGGTGACATCATTGTCTGATACTGTAAAGCTTAGGGGATCGGCTGCATCATGCAGTTTTGAAAACGCCTTTACACTAAGCTCACCAAGCTGAATTTCTGCTCCATCCCCCAAGGGGAGCCTCAGGTTTTCTTCAATCCTGATGCTGCTCTTCTCATAAGCTACAGGTGAGAAATAAACAGGTATTTGGTAGCGCCGTGCTATCACATCAACTCTTCCCGTATGATCGCTATGCTCATGAGAAATGAAAACTGCCCTGACATTATCGAATGACAATCCCATGCGTGCCATTCTCTTTTCGGTTTCTCTGCAGGAAAGCCCTGCATCTACCAACACAGCATCATTTTCATTTCCTATGTAATAGCAATTTCCGTTACTTCCTGAGTTGATTGACGCAATGTTTAAAGACATAAATTACATTATATTTTGGGGATGCAAAGTAGAAAAAACAGATGGTTTTCTGCTTAGCCTTACAAATTATTCTAGTGTTGAATTGCCGAATTATTAAAATACCGTACTTTCACGGAATAATTAATATTGATGGTTCTTACTATGAGGAAAGGCTTAATTACATCGTTTTTTTTATTCCTGATTTTATCGGTCTATTCACAGGATAATTCGTTTCAGGAACAGAATGCACAGACATTCTTCAAATTAAACTATCCATATTCTTCGCAGAATATTGAAGAACTATCCGTTGATACATCTTTTGTATATCAAAATCTTACCGTAGTAAATTTCAGCACTCCCAAAGGTTTTGTGATACTGCGGTCGTCCGGTGAAAATCAGGATATTATGGGATACTCTTATTCCAATCATTTCTCGTTTTCCTCTGATACTACCGGTGTGCTTGAATCATGGGCTGATGCTCTTTCTGATAATATTGATTTACCCGGATATGCACCCAACAGGATTATTCCACAACTGAAAACCGGTAGAGTGGCAGTTGAGCCATTGTGCCAAACAGCCTGGAGCCAGGGGGCGCCGTATAACTACTATTGCCCCTTTGATCAGGAAGCGAATAAACGTACTATTGTTGGCTGTTTAGCTGTTGCAGTTGGCCAGATCATCAGGTATTATGATAAATGGAACGATTTCCAGATTCAATATTCCTATGAACATGAAGATTATGGGACATTATCTTGTTTTGCAGGAAATTATAATTGG
>CAYXQX010000181.1:0-7367 GCA_964467485.1 uncultured Porphyromonadaceae bacterium
TATAATCCAATAGGTGTATATACAACCTATTTGTTTCAGCATTATAGGTGAGAAGGGTATTGTCAGGTACATTAAATTCCTCTGGTGCTTGTGTACAGCCGTAGATAGATCTATTGTTTACTTTCATCCATTCACCCATTTCACTGAGAGCTTTATCTGCTCTGTGATCAAAAGTACCTCTTGCAGTAGGGCCTACATTCAAAAGCACGTTGCCACCTTTGCTAACTGACTCAATTAAAAGGACTAATAGCTGTTTATTGTCTTTCCAGGTGAGCTCATCACGATAATATCCCCAGGAACCGGAGAAAGTCTGACAAGTCTCCCATGGTAGTCTTACACCATCCGCTTCAGGCCATTTGGCTACTTTAAATTGCTCAGGAGTTGTAAAATCCCATCCACCCAAGTAATCTTTTAAATCAGCACGGTCATTTAGAAGGATACCTGGTTGTAGTTCCCTAACCATTTTAACTAGTTCAACAGAACCCCAATCATTATGGTCCTTGCCAAATTTGCCAGGAAATGAATAATCAAGCCAAAGAATATCAATTTCTCCATAATTGGTCATGATTTCACGAACTTGATTTTTGAGATACTTTCTGTAAACAGCCATATCACGACCGTCATTAAGTTCATCATATTCTTCTTGTGTTTTTGCACTCTGAGGATGAACTCTATCAACAGTATAATCAGGATGATGCCAGTCTATCAATGAATAGTAAAACCCTATACCCAAACCTTCAGCCCGGAATGCATCAACCCATTTCTTGATTATATCCTTTCCATAAGGCGTACTCATTATATCATAATCAGTGACCTTAGAATCGAACATGCAAAATCCTTCATGATGTTTGGTAGTAATAACTGCATATTTCATTCCGGCAGCTTTTGCTTTCTTTGCCCATTCGGTAGGATTAAAAAGATCAGGATTGAACATCTCGAAATACTTCTCATAATCCTCATTTGTAATTCGTTCGTTCTTTTTTACCCATTCATGGCGAGCTGCCTGGGCATATAGTCCCCAGTGGATGAACATACCGAACCTGGCATCTGTCCACCATTCAAGCCGTTCTGTTTTTTCCTTTTCTGTTTCATTCCAGATCTTATTCTGAGTGAAAGCGTGCTGGCCGATTAAAGTAATCAGTAATAGAATTGTTAGTGTTTTTTTCATATTTATTTGTTATTCGAGCCTCAAACTGAAGGCCCATAAGTTCATGTTGGGTAATTTGTTGAAGTTAACAGACTTAAGAATAATTTTATTTTCTCCCTTTGATAAGTTGACTTCTATTTCTTCAGTTTTAAATTCTTCATCATGATAAAAATATCCAGATAATTCACCATTTATCCATAATGCAATCCAATCATCAAAAGCCAGATGTAATACATTATTTCCTCCTGTTTTGCTAATAATAATTCCTTTAGCAAAGGCAGCCTGTTCTGTAAGGGCAAAAGGCGTCCACATAGAAGTGAAATATAGTGGATGAAAGTTTATCCAGGAATGATCTGAATTCAACTCATGAACTTTGAGTTTATTGCTTTCAATCATCAATGGATCAGTCCATTCAGCCAGCATTTCTTGTGGGATTCCCTGTTCAAAATCTTCTCTGGTTTTACATGGGATTGTACCAGTTATTTTCCAGTTACTAACAGTGGTTATTTTGGGTGCTTTTGTTCCAGCTTTCTTATAATAGTAGATTACTGTTTCAGTATGGTCTGGCCTTGTTCCTAGTTTCATCGACATTGATGAGCTAAAGGAAATGGGATCTGGTCCCATAAAGCGATAGGCTACAGTATTTGTTTTGTAAGCAAAAATGGAATTCGGAGAAATTGGGTTCTCTATTGGAGTAACTTGATAATATGGTGATCCGAACCAAGGGGTCATAGTTTCATGAAAGCCCCATGTAAAACCGTAATCATCTTCCATATTATGACCGCGAATAGCATGTGGGTTAGTTTCTCCATCGATCAAAAAAGTAAAGCCTCCATGATGATAAATCAAGTCGTCAGTATTAAGCTGAATAACACCCATGAATAATCCGGCAATGAAGCCAGCGCCTGATATATTAGCTACAGAAATTTGGCTTCCACGTGGTGGAGCGGGGTTTTTAACTGTATGGGAAACATGGAAACGATAGGGTGTAATATCAACATTATCATCATATTTATGCCAGTTTACCATGGCTGCAAGTCCCCCTTTAGTTTCAGCGTAAATTCTGATCCGACAGGAATCTTGAAAAGGAATCGGGAAATAAGAAGTGTAGCCAGGTTCACCTCCTCCAAATTGCTCTTTGACCCATTCGTTTGGCATACTCACTATCGGAGCTGAATTAATATGGTAGGGTTCAAGACCGAGTAAGGTACCGAAGAAGTTAGGTGCCGGCATGTCTACCTGGGGGATTTCAGCACCATCGGCAATAATTTCAATCCGCTTACCTTCAGCCCTTAGCAGCCATATGCTCCTCACGCATCCTGGTCCTTTAACATTAAGCATATCGTAATGTTCACCTATCTCAAGAGTGCCAGGATTTGAATTTTGACGGTAGGTATTAAAGTCAACAGGAAGCTGGATAAGAGGCATCGTGGGATCTGAATAGACTGGAGTCCTATCCTGATAAAGGTTA
The DNA here is from genome assembly GCA_964467485.1 of uncultured Porphyromonadaceae bacterium. Classification (GTDB taxonomy): domain Bacteria; phylum Bacteroidota; class Bacteroidia; order Bacteroidales; family UBA12481; genus JAUVKA01. The sequence goes on from CAYXQX010000181.1 coordinate 2,619, forward strand.
CAACTGAATAGGAGGGCCAGTATGAGAGTTGGGATTATGGTTTTCATATTTTACAATTATCAAGTTATTCGTCCTTACTTAATCCTTTATTACTAATGACTTATCCTCATCCTTATGACTTATCCTTATGACTTATCCTTAAGCCTTAAGCCTCAAGCCATAAGCCTTAAGGATAAGCCTTAATCTTTACTGGTACAGCCGCACCCAATCTACCGTCATATCAATAGGTAGTTCCTCGGGATTAGTAATCTTTCCTGGCCAGCTTCCTTCCAGTTGTTGGTCTAAAAATAGGAAAAATGGCTGGTCATATGGCCATTGAAATGTGCCAGCTCCCGGGACTTTAGGGTAAGTGATTGATTCAATATTATTTACTGCGTATACAAGTTTATCCGGATACCAGCTGATGCTGAAAATATTATAATCATCTGTATTTATTTTAGCCGTGGTATACCTTTTAGGCTCTTCTTGCTTTATCGTGAGTGTCCAATGATTATGATTTGTTTGATATACAAAATCATCATGATTAAGGCGCTCCATGATGTCCATTTCACCATTATGCTGATCGGGGTAAATGTTTTTTTCTGAAAGCATCCAGATAGCAGGCCAGGCACCTTGAGCAGGGTCAAGTTTCGCCCTTATTTCAATTCGACCATACTGCCAGGCAAATTTGCTCCAGGTGTAGATTCCTCCAGTAATATAGGGTCGGGGATTACCACTGGTTGTGTCAGTGTTTACCATCCCTTTTAAGTACATATTATCATCATCGAATGTTACAACACGTTCATCCGTAGCGCTGATATATCTGAAGCAACCTTTGTGTTCCTGCCATCTGTCGACGGGAAGTTTCCACTGCGGTGAAGTAAATAAGCCGATTTTTGTCCAGTGACTTGTGTCCAGATCATGCTGATCAAATTCATCTTCCCATACCAACTCCCAGTCGGTGGAGTCGTTTCGTCTTTCCTCGTTTTGGATGAACATGTAGCCGTCCTGAATGTCATATGGTTTTGTGTCAGGTGAACAAGCCATCAGGAGGAAAATCAAGCAGATTATTGTTGTATGAGTTGTCTTCATAAGGAATTGCTCACAATTTAATTCTTAATATTTCAAATTCAAAATTCTTACAGGCCCAAATAATCCGGATGCCTGCAAGGGGTCATCGGGTTTAAAGGGATTTACCGGACACCAAGTAGGACGTTGATCTTCTCGCATTTTACTGTCGCCTATCAGGCGGTTTACCCAAGTATTGACCACTTCTACCTGAAGTATGTTTTCACCTTCTTTAATCAGCTGGGAAATATCCAGACTGTAAGGTTTTGTCCAGATACCGCCTGCATAAATTCCATTGACTCTAACTTTGGCCATTGCTGTAAAACCGCCTAAATCAATGATAACTTGTTCTCCTGCCTTTATCTGGTCAAGTTGGAATTTAGTCGTATAAAATGCTGTTCCAGAAAAGTATTTGATCCTTTCATCGTTTGAAGTTGCCCAATCCTGAAGAGTTTTGAAAACCAGCTCTTCTTCAGGCCCTCTCTGATTCGGATCAAATTGAATAGTCCAGGGACCATCTAGTTCTGCTAGCAACTCAGGTTCTGGGTAGTTGGTTTCCAGGTTTTTATTCGAAGATTTACCAGAAGAATGGCTGAAAACAATAAATACGCTTTCGTAAGGCTCCAATTTAAGGGGGACGGATAATGTATTTTCATTTTGAGTATATGCCGGGAGTTTGCGGATATGTCCGGTAGTGGCCTCCCAAAGTTCGGCTTGCATGTTTTTTACCCTGAACTCAGGAGTAAATACTTGTGTGTTGGCGGTTTGGTTGGTTACAAAATAGATTTCTCTGTTTCCAAGGGTGCGGTGTCCGTAATGAATGGAATTATCTGCTGGGAGCTTACAATCGGGAACACAAGAGATTAAGTCAAAAGCTTCCTCCATGCTCAAGCCGTTTAGGACCAGTCCTTTCCCGACTTTCCTTGATTTGATAGTAACTCCATCCACATCCCCCCAAATGTCTTTTGCCATTTTTTGAACCTGCTGGTCGGCAAGCGGCTGGTTTTGCAAGCTGGGCGAACGAAGTGGAGCAGGCCCAAGAATAACGGCGCCATCAGTAAGCAGTTGCTTGATTTTGGTCAGTAACTCTGGACGCATTGTTTCTAGTTTAGGAAGAACCAAAATTCGATATTGGGTTCCGTGAGGCAAGGTGATGAGGCCATCTTTTACACTCATATATTTTTCAATCACCTCGGCATTCATGTAGTCGAACTGATAACCTATGGGAAGCGGTGGATCGGCTATCCCTGTCATTTTAGGGGCGTCTTCTCCAATAAAATAGGCTACATCTGCTACATTCAATCCCTGCTGAAGCATGTAATTGGTTCGCTTTAGGTATTGCGTGTAGACATCCATTTGAGAAAACCAGGTGTTGTTGCGGTTGAATTCGTTGCCAAACCAGGCATTCATTCCTGGTAATTTATCGTCATAGGGCTGAGTGATATAAACATGCAACAAAGTGTTGTTTATCCCTTCAGCAAAGAAGCGATCGCCTCGTTGTTTAATTACACCCGGATATCTGGAAAAAGGCTTTCCGGCACAGGTATTTGATTCTGCAGAAATTTTTGTTTTCCCGTAAATATGAGCACATGAAGTTGCAGCACGGTTTTCTATATCACCCAGCTCTCCTTCGCTCCAAAACTCACCACCAATCTCATCCGATTGACCGCCATACATTAAAAATTCACCCGGGAATCCCCAGTGGCCGTAGTTTTCCAGCCAGGTATGCAAGCCGTGTTGGTGACTGATATCGCGCAGTCCTCCAACATAGTCATAGGCCACCTTGTCAGCTACCATCCGGCGTAAGTCCCACAGAAAACGATCTGATTCTAATTCACTGTTTACTACTTTGCCTTGATAGACTGGTAGATATGGAGTAGCGTCGTAGCCATATTTTTCATTGAACTCTTCTATAAATCCGTCTGTAAAATTCTGTCCACCCGTTTCGTAGCTGTCCTGGACTACCACCTTAAAACTTTTTCGATCCTCTTCAGGGATTCGTTTTAGTATCTCACCTATATGTCCAAAGAAATGTTTCTCCACCAATGATTTACTCATTTTATCCACCTCATAACCAGTAGCTTCGGGTGATGCCGGACTATTCACGGTTCCTGTTGGTGTCATACCTGTGCGCATAATAATCCATTCACCTTCAGGTACCTCCCAGGTTAATGTTCCGTCAGTAGTTAGGTTTTGTGATAGGTCTACTACTGCTGAGGCATTTATCATAGTTGCGGGGTCGTTCACTTCAGGCTGATCCCGCCATTGATAATCCTTCCAATAGGGGAGTGGTGTGGGATGCATTTTGGCCAGAGTCTTTTCCGGAAACCGTTCAACTCTTGGTGCTGCTGCCAGAACAAGCTCAGTGAGTTTACCTCCTTTATTCGAGTTTTTAATGATAAGCCTGAAATTAGTACTGCTTGTTGCCGGGAAGGATATCACAACCGGTGCGTAAGGGTTAAAACCAACATTTAGTGCTGGATTTGTACGATTGATTTGGAATTTAGATAAGGTTTCATAGTCACCATCTTTCTTTTTTGCCAGAAGTATTACATCTGCAAACATTGGTTGATGGGCCGATTGCATGGTAATGCTACGGGCTGTAAAAGGGTGGTTGGTCTCAAAATCAATAGTGCAAGCTTTTTCAGTAGGAAATTCGATGCCTGTTTGTTGATTGCCATCGATAATTTGTGCTAGACCTACAATTTTTGGTGAAGAGCTCACTTTTGTATTTTGATAATTAAGGATCAGATGGTCATCTTTTGGTGCGGGGTAGGCAATGACTTTTACATCCTGAAAAATTTCATGGGGTTTCTTCAGTTTTTGTGAAAACTTTTGAGGGCCTGTGATCCTTAGTTCAGAGCTAGCCAGGTAGCGCATGGCATCTTCAGCTTCTATCCAGGGACCACCCGATTGACTCCATCCTGGTGAATTGAAAATTCCAATCTCGATTTTGAGCGCGGTAGCTGTTTTTAAGGCTGTGTGCAAAATATCCCACCATTCTTCGCTCAGCATTTTGACTTTTCCATAGGGCACACCACCTAAGCCGATATTGCCGATAAAAGCCCGGTTGATGCCAGCTCTCTTCATTGCCTCCAAATCTTTTATAACTCCATCATTGGAAATATTGTCGGATATCCAGTACCAGTATACGCTGGTTTGTATGGAATCCGGTGGATTAATAAAACCATTTTTAAGCGCTTTTTGCGAAACCTGCTGATTATTGTCTTGACAGGCTGTTGTGAGAAAGAGTGCGAGTGATATAGATGTTATCAGTAGTAAGATTTTTTTCATAGAATGGGTAGCCCAGAGTTATTTATCATTTCCAGTTTGTATCCTGCAGGTATTTCATATTTATATTTTATCCCCTTTCCTGATTTTTGCCACTCGAATGTTATTATGCTATCTCCAATTGGTATCTGTCCTTTGCAGAATTCTAATTCGATATCCGGTATTTGAAATCTGACAACTTTGTTTTCACTATCCACCTCGGCTATGCCTAAAACATCCCGGTAAAGTACGTGTACAACATGTGAGGCAAATCCATGGTTACAGCTGGCAGTCGTTGAGATATTTTCCCATAAAGTGCCAGTTTTTACCGCCATATAGTCGAAATAATCAATAGATTCTTCCAGAATTTGTTGCTGTAAGCCATATTCTGATAATAGCTCCAGCCTCAGGTAATTACCAACAAAGGAATTA
>CAYXQX010000182.1:0-7344 GCA_964467485.1 uncultured Porphyromonadaceae bacterium
TTCGATAACTCAAGGTTAGTCAATCGGTCATGGGCTACAGAAGAGAATAATCCCTGTCCATTCACAAAAGATGTATAAGTTTGTATTTCCCAGGGCTGACTGCCATTGCTATACAACTGATTATACAGCCTCATCTCCCTGCCAAAAGAGGCAATTATAAACTCAAGACTGGTGACTTTTCGAAAATCACCCTCATTGAGGGCAGGATATTTTTCCAATAAGTTTTTATAAAACCTTGCTGAGCTGAGTCGCCTGGTGATTATCTGATCAGTATTCGACTCAAAAGCAGAAGACCCAAAATCAAAATAGTCGACACTAAATTCAGAAGCACGGTGCTCTTCAACACTCATAATGAAGCTGAATTGGTGAAATTCAGAGTTTGCAGAAGGACGAAACTGCACCACATAGTCATCCAAATCAGAAAAGGTAACACCTCTACCGGGAATGTAGGCCGGATCCATGATATTCGGATGGTCAACTGTTAAAGTCCGGGCATATGTATAAACATTTCGCTGAGGGAAGTACAGATATAGTATATATTCTGTATTTGGCAGCGGCGTAAAAATCGTCTCGTACAACTGAAACGATGGCGAATTAAAATAGCCCGTATCCTGCCTCACACGGTTGAGCTCATTGAACTGATAAATAGTTGCGACATTAGGATCCGACCATTCTTCGATATAAATCTCAACAGGCTCATCCCACCGTTCAACCTCCAGATGATCGTATTTCCAGTAATCTTTTTCGGGAAAAAATGACTTTGCCAGCCTCACTACCTGCGAAGTATCATCCATATCAAGAACACAATAAACCACAGGCACTCCATCGATATCCATATTGATATCCAGCTCATTCTCACATGAGAATAGGGTCACTAGAATTACCATCAGGATAATATGTAATTTTCTTCCTGTCATTTTCTTATCGGATGAGACAAGTAAAGGGGGATTTACTCCATTGATTACTGTACAAATTTAGTAAAAAAAAGGTGATTTTGCTCGCTTTGCTCGCGTGATTTTGTCGCTGCGCTCCTGTGATTCTGGTCGCTGCGCTCTCTGTGATTTTGCTCGCTTTGCTCGCTTGATTTAGTGTGATGCCTTTTCTAATAGCTTAATTGCTTTGTAGAGGACTCCGGCTGAGCCTCGGAAGGTTCCTGAGCCGTTTGGCTTGTTATCAACCGTGTACCATTCGTAAAATCCATTATTATCCTTAACTCGTTTTACCATTGGTTGTAGTTGCTCGTAGGCCTCCCTGACAAATCCGTTGATAGCCAGCTGCTGTATCATTCTGGCTCCAAACCAGGTCCAGTCGCCTCCATTCTGATAGCCATATGGATACATGGTTTTATTCTTAAAAGATCCTTCGGGGTATGGTGGATACATGGTTAGTCCGATAGAACCTGCTCCTGATTCGGTAACATTAGAGGTCATCTTTGCTAGTGAAGCCTTAATCTCCTCTTTCGACAATAAGTTAGCCTCTATAGCGATAGCTGTTCCACCATGATAAAATACCTCATTCTCATCAAAATCATCAGGAAAGGGAGACCCATTTAAGTAAATGTGTGGTATGAATTTTTGATTTTGCTCATCCCATAGATGCTTTCTTGTATTATCAGCAATTCTTTTTCTTATAGTATCCCATCTCTCTTTAACATCAGGAAGAATTTCCATTAGATTATCCAGGGCTACCAGGAACATGGCATTATCATAAATATCAAGACAATAGTGGGTGTCATCTGTAAAAAACACTCCCCATTCATGCTCCGGCTGCACATCTCCCCAGTCGGCTGTTGTTGCGCCCCAAAGCAGGCCATACTCCTCATTGTAACGATGATTCATCAGGAAGCCCATTGCATCCTCCATACGCTCAGCAACACTTTTGCCTCCTACCACAAGCTCCAGGATTGATCGGTCGCCACTCACATCAATATATTTCTTCATCGCCTGGATTAATGATGACTCCTGGTCAGTCTCAACGGTATTTTTATGTCCTGCATAACGAGGCTCAAGATCAGAATAGATATAATCATAGCCCACACCATGTGCTTTCTCCTTAGGTATGAAACCATCAATGATATTTCCATCATCCCCCTGCATCCGAAAAAACACCAACAAGTTTTCCTTCAAAACATCCACATCAAAAACCTCAGCTGAGAGCTCAATAAAGGTATTGTAATCCCTAATCCAAACTTCACCATAACTATCCCCGGCATTAAAACCGGTCTTAACAATGTCCAGAGCCTTAGCCTTAGTAAAAGCAAAATATTCATTGCTTTGAATCAATTCTTTCAAATCAGGACCAGTACTACTTGAATTGCATGAAGCAAAAAATACAACAATAGCGATTAAAAGAATTCTTTTCATAATAAACCTTTAGCATAAAAAACAAATATAACAGAATAACGAATAACCGAATAACCGAGTAACGAATAACGGAATAACGAATAACCAAGTAACAGTTGCACCTAAGCCAAATATACCGTAATTTTCTCCAGGTTAAAATATTGTATCATGAAAAAGCTTATCCCTATCGCATTGGCAATCCTCCTGATTTCTTTTAGTGTGCAAGCACAGGAAGAATTAATTCCTGATACCAAAAAAATCCTCGACTCAATTGTCGAATATGATTATAGTTCAATCGATGATTCCATCAGGAGATCTAAAATTGTATTTACTAATTATGGCGGGGGCGTCCACAAATCAATTGAGTATTTCAAATGGTATGAGGCAGATCAGGAGTGGTTACACCATTATGCCATGATGTACAATAGGATAGACCTCTTTTTTGATAACGCAGGTAACTTTTTAAGAGAAACGAAACATTTGTGGAATTCATTTGACTCAACTTATGTAAAACGTCATGAGACAAACTGGAACATTGATTCTGAAGGAAGGTTGGTTTATGAAAATCAGGTAGCATGGGATATGGAGGGCAATACTTCACGGGGCTATTATAAGAACTTTGAGTATAATGACGATGGATATCTCATATTTGAAAACAAATGCGAATGGGCCATACATACAAGCAACTGGTGGGGCAAATACCAGCATGAATATGCTTATGATTCGGGAGGAAACAAAGTATTACATATAGAGTTTGGCTGGAATCCGATTGCCAGGGAATGGCAGCCCGATCTAAAAGAAGAATGGGATTACCTATCCTCCAGGAGTCAGGTTAGCTACATTAAACACTTATGGGACAGCAATATAAACGATTGGATAAATAATAGCAAGTGGGCAAGATCGATCACTGGCCTCCCTGATTGGGTTATGGAGATATGCCATACCTGGCTTCCGGCAGACAGCGCCTGGGTTTTGGATAGGAAAAAAGAACGCATTTACGATATATCAGGAATTTGGACCAGCGAAAAGACCTACGACTGGTCAGTATTGAAAAATGACTGGGTAAACGCCGCATGGCAGGAACGGGGCCTGGATAATAATAGCTATCTGGTTTTGGATATTATTTACATATGGGAGCCTACAACAAATGAGTGGGAAGGATACGACAAAAAAGAAATGGATTATGATGCCTCAGGAAATCAGGCTTTAGTGATAAAATATGTCTGGAATACCGAAGGCTCAAATTGGCTTAAGCACTCCAAAACAATGCGCTATTTTGATCCTTCACAGAATAAGGTCGGGGAAGAATCCTATCAATGGGATGCGGTAACTGCCGATTGGACAAGCAGTGGAAAATCGACATGGGATTTCGATGCTGACAATGACATAACAGTTCTTTCTAAATTTGACTGGGTATCGTCTGAGGTATGGGACATAAACGCAAAGTCTTTTTATTATTATCAACATACTAGCTCAATTCTCCCCATTTTAGAAAAAAATGATATCCTGATTTACCCCAATCCAACATCAGGAATAATTAATATTGAGGGGCTTGCCAGCCCAACAACAATTAAAATATATACGATTGATGGACATTTAATAAAAAATATCCCCCTCGTTGAAAACAACATTGATGTTACCGGTTTACCGCCTGGCACATATATGATGCTTATCAAAACCCAAACCCTAAAATTCATAATCACCCCGTAGGGACGCATAATTGCGTCCGGTATCCGAAATCCATCAACCGCTTCAACGCATAATTGCGTCCGGTATCCAAAATCCACCAACCGTTTCAACGCATAATTGCGTCCGGTACACAAAATCCACCAACTTCAACTTTGCGTGCAGATTTCGAATCATTTACTTTCCTATTTCATCAGGTGGTAAATAAAAACCCTCTCTGGGCAACAGATGGTCCAAATTGGCAATACCATAAACTAATACCGCCATTACAGTGGATGCATAGTTCTGATAAACGGGAATACTTTTGTTGAAAAGGTCACGCTCCGTATGCCAGATTTCACGATAATCAAAGTCGTATCCCCTGGGATCAAGTGTCCCCAGGTTTACTGCAGGAATACCTACATATGAGAATGGTGCATGGTCGCTTCCATATGCTTTTTCCGGTAAGATGGGAGTATTCTTGACAAGGGAAAAGGAGAATTCCTTATCAATTTCCTTTACTGGTTCGATTACCTTTTCCATATCTTTCCACATAGCCGTGGTAACATCCATCGAAACTGGTATCCATGGAGCATCATCTCTGTTAATTACATAGGATATTTTATCCCACTTGCTTTCATTTCTTTCAACCCAAGAGAGTGATCCCAATAAACCGAATTCTTCACCAGCCCACAAGCAAACCAATATTGTTCTCCTGGGCTTTCCTCCAGCCTCCATTATTAACCTTGCAGCTTCCATAACAGGAGAAACACCAGATCCATTATCAACCCCACCTGTTGCAACATCATAAGCATCAAGATGCGCTCCCATAATTACATACTCGTCGGGGAACTCAGTTCCCGGGATTATTCCAATAACATTATGGTATGCGATAGGCCCAAGTTTGAAATGGTTCCTGATATCAAATTCAAGTTGAAACCATCTTCTTTCTTCAACCATCTTCTTGATAATTTCGTATTGATGTTCATCCAGTTTAATGTCGGGTACAGTAGGTAGGGTTTCAAAGGTCATATCCATATAGTTGACCTTGTCAGTCATTGCTTTAATAGGAACCGTGGCAGATTGAATAATTCCCAGAATACCTGCTTCAATCATTTGCTTGTAAAATAAAGCAGGCTCTCTGTTAATAGGAATTAGCTCCTTCTTCGTTTTATTTTTCCTGTTCTCACTGCTAAGTAGCTTATTCTTTTCGCTAATCATTGTGTTTGCTATTATGATCGAATCACGAACATGCTCAGCAGAAGCAGAATAGTCAATGGGGAGCCCCTTATTGGTACCTCCAATTAGCACCCAGGCACCTTTTAATTTGCCCTTCATTTTATCAAACTCAGCTTGAGTATAGGGTTCTGATAAAACATGTCCTCTTTGTACACCTTTTGTCCCTGAGGTATATGAAGGAGTTGCAAAATGAAGTTGCATTCCATTTTCTGATATCATTTTTCCAAACCATGGCCCACGGTTAAAACCAACAGGTAATTCTCCGGCCTTGTCCATTTCAACCTGCATGCCCCATGATTTAAACTTATAGGCAGCCCATTCAGCAGCGTTTTCATAAGCATCTGAGCCGATTAGCCTTCCACCAAAGCGATTTGACAGTATATCAAGATGCTCCATCGTTTGGTTATCACCTTTTCCCAATTCAATAATCTCATCAACTACAGGATCGTTTTGAGCCTGGAGGATTGGTACACAATACAATAAGAGGCAAATCGAAATAGTTAGAAATGGTATTTTCATTTTGAATTCAATCAGTTTATTAATACTCTAATACAAATTTCGATATAATCATATGGTGATCTGATGGGAACCCGCCAAACCATGAATGGATTACATCAGTAGATATATTTCTAAGCCCTTTTCCCTTGTAGTATAACTGATCTATTCGGTCTGCCCATTCATGTGTAAAACCAGGAAAGGTTTTGATATCAGGATGCAAACTTCTATAAGCATCTATAAAGCCAAAATCCAATAATTTTCTGGAAGCCGGACTGTTTCCGCCATCAGTATGAGGGATAGTGTTGAAATCCCCACCAAAAAGTACGGGTACTAAATCAGACTGCTCAAATCTTTCTTTATGATAGTCAAAAACTGTTGGAAATGAGGACATGCCGTACCAATTAGACATAGCATATATCTCCTGATTTTCACTCAATTTCAATTTAACGGCTACATTAATAAATTCAGCTCCAGGTGGAACTTCTATATCCATTATAGGGTAGCGGCTAAGAACAGAGATATTTGATCCCTGGTCGCAATAATCTGCATCGGAGGTAGTGGCGAAATAATATCCTAATTCGGCAGCAATAAAATCACCTGAGGAATATGTCTCTTGCATCAGGATAACATCAACATTGTTTTTTTCGAACATTTCTGCAACTCTGAGACGTGAATCCCAGTCGTGGTCGAGTATATTATGGTGTATCCCTCCATGCCAAATATTCCATGAAGCAACTACCAAAGTATCAAGTCGTTTCTGCTCTTCAACAACGCCTGTATTCCTGAATTTCTTATATCCATTAAGGACCTCCTCTTGATCTAGCGTGCGCTTCCAAATAGAAAGATTGTCCATCGAGAAATCTGATGGGTACAAGCGCTCACTCTCTGTATAAACTTTTGCATAATAATTACTTAAAGAGATTTTACCATCTCTCAGTGAATATAATTTACTGATTGGTTTGAGCGGGGTCAGTTTTTTATTTTGATGAACCGTGTAGGGGTTTGATGACAATTTACGCTTGATATTTCGCATGTTATCCAGAGTTGCCTTTGTGGCTTCGCTTATTTTTTTCTTTGACTTATCCTGACCAAGTTTCTGTTCATACAGTTTTTTAGGGTTTACAATCAGGCTTAGAAGCTCACTTTCATTGATGTCTTCCACATCCAGACTATTGAACTGGTCAACCATGTTCTGCAGCAGTATTGCACCGTCTTTTATACTTGTTAAAATATCAGTTTCATAATTAAAGTTGCTGTCCCTGGTGCCTATCATAAGAGGATTACTGTTATCAAAATCAAATCCTACATTATAAACTACTTTGTTATGCCCATCGTAGTATAATCTGATTTCAGACAGATCCTTATCGTAAGTCATTGTGAGTTGATGCCATTGTCCATCATTCAGAGGCATAAGGTGACCGTTATCACGCTCATAATTCATTCGTTGTTCATCAGAACCAATGCTCCATGCAAAGGTGCCCCCGGAAGAGTAAAAAGCCCATCCTGCATTCCTTTGAGAAGATATTCCCTTATTAAGGAAATCCTTTTGTGATAAGAGAACAGTTGGCTTATCAGAAGTTGTTTTAAGCCAAAACTGAAC
>CAYXQX010000183.1:0-486 GCA_964467485.1 uncultured Porphyromonadaceae bacterium
TTTAAATGTTGTACCTCTAACAGGTACAGGTACTCCATCAGGATCCAACTTCTGAAACCATATATCCATTGGTTTTCCTGATCTAACTATGTTCCCAACGATACCAACCTCCCCATTGCTTGCAACTGCAATTTTAGGAGTTGAATAATCACGATTAAGACTTTCAACACCTTCAATAAATACTGGTTGGTCCCATTCCATATCTTTGGATAAATTCTGGATTATAAGCATGCTATCCTGAAAACCTGAAAGGACATAACCTGGTTTATTTGGAAACTGATCAATATCAAACAGCTGACTTTCAACCTCTTCTTCGTTCAAAACCTGCCCATCACCATTCATTCTCAACAAGCTGCTACCCTTTTCCGGCTTATTAACCAGAATCAGGTATTCATCCGGCCCTTCCTGAATGACACTAGTAGCTATTTCATTTGAACTTTCGCCACCACTAACATGAACAAAAGTTTTGTACTCACTAACAATGGT
>CAYXQX010000183.1:496-7328 GCA_964467485.1 uncultured Porphyromonadaceae bacterium
TTGAATTTGTAACAATCAGACTAATAGTGTAATTCCCTGGATTATTAAATATATGTTTGGGATTATTCTCCTTTGATTCGTTTGTATCTGATCCCGAATCACCAAAATCCCACAGAAACTGATCCCCATTAATTGATGAATTATTAAAAACAACTTCAACAGGAGCTACATCACCATTAAAAGTATAAGTAAAATTAGCTTTCGGAGGTGGTGCTGGTCGAGTAATAATTATTTGTTTTGTAGATTTATTAATCTCTCCACTTGATTCATTCTTAGCCGTTAACGCAACCTGATATTTACCATCACGAAGATAAGTGTGCTCCGGATCTTTCAAGCTTGAGCTATTATTCTCAGAGCCGGTATCCCCAAAATCCCATGAATAACTATCAGCCTTACTGGAGGAATTATTAAACTTCACCAAAGCTGGAGCAACAGCCTCTCCTGCCTCAATGGCAAACGCAGCAACCGGCACAACAGGCTCCTTTATTATAACAAGTTCAGAGTGAGTGCTAATCTCATCTGATTCCGAATTTCCGCATGTAAGAACAACCTTATAAGTACCGGCATTAGAATAAGTGTGTTGGGGATTTTCCTGGCTTGATGAGTTATCATTACCAGAAGCATTGTCACCAAAATTCCAGGAATAGCTTTCAGAATTTTCAGAATTACTTTTAAAACGAACTATAGCCGGAGCAAACTCTTCGTTGGAATCGATCACAAAAGCAGCCTTTGGCAACTTTACAGGTTCACTTACAGTAATATTTTCTGTATGCACTCTGGTCTCCCCAGATTCTGTATTTGTACAAGTCAATGTAATTTTGAACTCACCGGCTCTTGAAAATGTATGTGTTGGATCCTTTAGTGAGGATGAATTATCGTTACCTGAATGCGTATCTCCAAAATCCCAAATAAACCTGTTAGCATTTGATGATGTATTATTGAAACTAATAAATGCAGGTACAATAAAATTATCTGCCTTAATTGAAAATCCAGCAAGAGGAGGCTCGGCTGCCTCTGTCACGAAAACAATATCTGTAAACTCATCAATCTCATTAACCGTATTACTCTTACTAATTAGAGTAACCTTATAATTACCAGCCTTAGAGAAAGTGTGATTTGGATCTTTTTTTGCAGATTTATTATTACTCCCCGATTCCGGATCCCCAAAATCCCAGCTATAACGATCTGAATGATTGGATATGTTTTTAAATATGACCGTGGATGGAGCAATAACATTGTTATTTTCTATTCTAAATCTTGATTCAGGTGGCTTCGGAGGCTCAGCTACAGTTACCAGCGTAGTATATTTTGTTGACTTTCCTGTTTTCTGATTTTCGGCAGTTAGACTTACTTCATATTCACCAGGTAGATTATATGTATGATTTGGACTTTCCTCAGATGACTCATTTTTACTGCTGGAGGCAGGGTCGCCAAAATTCCATTTATAGCCATTAGCATTTGTTGAAGTATTCTTGAATATAGCTATCGTTGGTGCAATATCTGTAGATAGGGAAAAAACAAAATTTGAAGCAGGGAGTTCAGGTTCAACAAGAACAAGTTCTTTAGTTATGGTGTTTGTCAGACCAGTTTGCGAACTCTTAACAGTAAGGCTAATTGTATAAGTCCCTGCAGCTTTGTATTTATGTTTCGGCTGTGATATTGAAGAAAGATTTTTCCTATTACCCGATCCAGGATCTCCAAAATCCCATGTAAATACATCAGCATTAGTAGATTTATCTACAAAAACAACTTCAAAAGGCGGTTCAACATCTGAAGTATTATATTCAAAATCAGCAATTGTAGGAGGATGCTCCAGGACTTTGATAGTGTAATAAAAAGTGCTCTCAAGCCCCAATTCAGTGTTTGTGGCAACCAATGAAATATTGTAAAGTCCACCTTTATCATAAGTATGAGAAGGCTCCTTCTCAAAAGAATGATTTCTTATCCCTGAATTTGAATCTCCAAAATCCCATTTATAATCATTAGCATCTGCAGAACTATTGGTGAATGAAACTGCACATGGAGCATATCCATTATTACTTATGGTCTTGGGAAGAAATTCGGCCTGAGGCTCACTCTCTTTATAAGCAAAAACATCGACTTCAGTTTTACTAACATCTCCCTCAAAATCATTTTTATAATACCAAACTATTGCTTTTTCTTCTCCTGAGCCAATCTTACTTCCATAATCACCGTAGGCAGAATTTGCCTGAATTTTTTGACCATTGTGAGTAATCAAAATTATCACATTGAAATACCTGGCGCCATCTTTGGGGCTTATATCATATGTAATTAACATTTTATCTGAACCGGAAATTTCTGTTTTTATGTTAGTAGCATAGTTTTCCTGAGCAAGGATGTGCTCACTGCAAAAAAACAGTATCAGCAGTATGACAATGGATCGAGTAATATTTTTCATCTGAATTGTATTAACCTTATGTTTTATTGGCCGGGATAACCTGGCCCCGACTATTTATTAGAACCGGATATCAAAATATCTTTATTATGGCTATGCTTTTCCTTACTAGTCGTATTAGTTACTGTTAAAACAACATGGTAAGTTCCAGGTTTGTTAAAGACATGAACCGGATTTTTTTTTGCCGAAGAATTATTGTTTCCAGAGTCAGGATCACCAAAACTCCAGGAATATTCATGTGCGTTATCAGCCAAACTTCTAAACCATCCTGTAGATGGGGCTACTTTTGAAGAAAGTTTGTATTTATAATCGGCTGTCGGAAGTTCACCACGATTCAATTCCACCAGCTTAGTTATGGAATCACTTAAGCCTGTTTCCACTGATTTAACCAATAAACTCACCGAGTAAGCACGTGCTCTCAAATAGGTATGTTCAGGTCTCTCAAGTTGGGATAGGTTATTTGGCCCAGAGCCTGGATCATCAAAATTCCAGGACAACTCATCGGCATTTTGAGATTTATTACTAAAAACCACCTTATATGGAAGCTTGCTTCCAACTATTTCGAACGAAAAATCTGCTGTAGGTATTGCTATTAAAGCAGCAGTAATACTTACTTCAATATCTTCTATGTTTCCTTCAAAGCCATCCATCATATAATACCATACAATGGCCTTATCCCTGCCTGCTGTAGTTAGATTTCCAAAATCTCCCATCATGGCACTGCTATACTTTACATTTTTACCATTAGCAGACAAACTCAAACTAACATTAAACATAGCTCCCGACAAAGGTGCTATTAAGTCGTACTTAATTAACATCTTTTGACTATTGGTTGTATCCGTCCTAATATTGGAAGCATAATTTTCCTGGCCGATGATACCCAGGGGAATTAGCAGAATGAGAAAAATTAACAAGGATCTTAGTTTATACATCATAATTAATCCTTTAGGCTCCAATCCAAATATATGAATTGTTTTTCAATTGTTTAATTGCCTAGGGAATAAATAGTCGATAGGGAACCATGTTTATTGATCCTTGCTTAAGTAAAACTTTTAGTTCAGCCTCTTTCTGCCTCAGATCCTCAACACTAAGTTTGTGTTGTTTTTTAAGTGTGACAAAAATATCAAGAGTTTGAACTAGGCCTGTTTTTGGCCCGGATTGAGCTTCTACACCGTTTCTTATCTCCACACGATCAATGTCCTTGCCAAAATGATCAAAGCACAAAGCCTTTATATCCTCTCTTGTCACAATCCTTCCCTTAGAAAGAATAGCCCTCCTGAGCTTATTCAACTTATCCTCCTCCGACAATTTATACCTCCCTCCTATTGTATTTGTAAGCATAAAAACGGAATTGGCACTAAGATCCCTACCGCGATAAACACTCAGCTTTGATCCTGATCGTATATTATTTGCAAACTCACCGCTAGTAGTCCAAAACTCCACATGAGCCCGTTCATTATTTGCCTCAGAGTTCAGCAAAATGTAAGAGCTAATTCCCTGCGTATTAGAGCTGTTTTCGAGTCGATACCTTAGGCGGCTTATAATCTGATCAAGTTCCTTGAGCTCAGACGATATCATATCTGTCCCTAGAATTGCAAAGGCAGCACTTTCATTCCTAACAAGATCAGTCAGGTGATCAATTGACTCTAAGGCATCCCTGGAATCAAATCGCCCCATACCTCCCTGCCTAATGATATAAGTCCGCTTTTGACTCTTCCCATTACTAACTGTATTTGCTTGGGTATAATCATTTCCACTACTATCCACAACCTGTTTAATATCATAATAAATATCTTCCGATTCAAGGGGGATGATATTTGTTCCCTTTCTGAGTGATTGGGTAAATTCATTTTTCCCTTTATTGAGTACCGGAAAGCAATTCATCAAAGGGAGCATCTCAGTAATAGTGTCTGAAGAAACAGGCTGAATAAGCTCTATTTTCACCCAATATAGATTGTCGGGAAATTGCTTAATAATATCCTCAGGGAATTGATTTTTCAACTCTGGAGGCAAATATTGATTTTTAACATAGTGATCAGAAGAAATATCTCTTCCCTCCAGGGTCATGAATTGTTTCCCAAATAATTCGTTAACAAATTTACTGGCACGATATGAAACATCATTTTCCTGCATAAACAGCTCCTCAAGACCATTTACATCCCTTTTCAGAGCTGAACCAAGCCCCTGGAGGAATTCAACGTCTTCACCGTTAATGGACCATTTTCCACCTAGAATTGACCTGAAAAGCCTTTCCTCATTTGGCCTGTTCTTTATAGAAAAATGTAGAGTCAGACCATCCAGCTTCTCAACATTTCTATCAAGTTCCAATCCAATGAATAATTTGTTGTAATCAGGAATAATTGGAATACCTGACAAATCGACCTGCTCCTTTATCTGACCGGATATCTGATACAACTGGTCACCTCCTGCAATTACCTTGACTTGCCCTTTGAAAAGATGGAATTCACCTGAGGGTGTAAAATAAACATTTCTTTCCTCAGGTTTTCCTCTTCTGGTGGCTGCGCCTTCTATCCTTTTACGGTATGAAAACTGATTTCCATCATTTACTCTCACTCTGGCTTGAATTGGTGTAGCCTGTACAATCCCATAAGCCGGGAAATGTGTAAGATGACTTTGATTGAAAAGAAGGTCGAGAAGTTTCTGAATAACCCTGGAATCTGTTTTCTGAATCTCACCAGAAATATTGTTTAACTCATCTGCCAGAGCTCCAAGAATCATCCCAACAACAGGATCAAATGAATTAATATCCTGACTATCAGGATACCCCCACACCTTGGAGGCATTTTGTATCATCCGCCTTTTAATGCTGTCTGTTGATTCTATGGGCATATCTAAAGTGCTAAATTTTTCTGTAATACAAATCGTTCTAATAAGAAAGAGGACCTATAAAAAACATTTCCTGATGTTCAAGAGGTTCATTGGTCTCATCTATCATTCCTTTTACAACCAGTCTAATCCTGGTTTTTATTCTTTTATTTCGAACCCTGGTAGTTATTTCAACTTGCTCAATTTGCAAATCCACTCTTACATTTGTAATCCGTTTCTCATTGTTTCTGATAGAATCTCTGATTGATTTTTTCAACTCTTCTTTAAAGGAATGTGGATTATAAATATTCTCAAAATCATACTGCCATATTTCGCAGCCAAATTTCGGATCATGCCTTACTTCCTCGTATTCTGTTGTGGTTATCAAATGAATAATATTGTGAATCGATTTTTTAACATCAATATGATCAAGCGAATCTTTTCTTTTTATTCCCTTGAAACTAATAGGTATGTTTAAGTAAGAGCTGAACACTTTTATTTGTTTTTAATAAATCAGGATTAATCAGCAAGAAAGCTTCTTTTTGGCTTATCTTCCTTAACAAAAATGCTGGTTTCCTTTTTCTTACCAATGTAAGCAAGTGATTCTAATTTGGCGAACAGTGAACTCATAATCTGAATAAACTCGCTGAACTGCTCAATGCTATTGAATATCTCGTTGTGATTATACTCAAAATTTATACAATAAACCAATAGCTTTTCAAAATCACCCTGCTTCAATTCCGACCAATTAGTAAAATAATTAAGTAATTCTTCCTTATTCGCAGAAGCAGCAGAATCAATAGTGTTTCTCATTATTCTGGCAAATCCGGCAATAGTCTCAAAAAGATATACCGGAGGCTGCTCGGGAAGCTGCCACCTGAACTTAAGATTTTGACCCGAAATATATTGCAGTAGATTTTTTGATAAATAATTCACCGAAGTAGCCAGACTTGTATCCTGCTTTTTCTCATTAATCTTTTTCAAGATACTTAATAGATCAAGTTCATTCTGATTAAAGAATTTTTCAGCCAAAGAATAGAAACTCATCAAATCATGATGCGACCTTAATGACATACAAGGGGGGATATAACTATCTATTACCTCCTGATTTTCCTGACCAAGAATTATTTTACCTATAAATACTGAATTCGGATTAATAGCCTCCTTTTCTGACTGTGCCACAGGGATAACACTTAGTTTATAAGCCGGCAGTGAATCCGGGTATCTGGGTGGATCTTCTGAAGCATCAAGCTCACCACCAGCAGCACGTTTGATAATATCCACACTGAGTAGAATATAATACTCTACCTGCTCCCCTCCCTGGGTCATTTCCAGTTCTCTACTCAGGTCCACCGTAAAAGTTGGATACCTGTGATCTTCAAGGATTTCTATCCTTGAGCCATTTGGAGTTACCGCCCTGCACCGTGATACCTCAACCTTAAGAAACTTTTGGTTATCCATCTTGGAAACGACCTTAAACGCACCAACTTTCTCACCAGCCCAAACTGGCAAGAGTCCATAATTCAACCTGTTTAAGCCTAATCCGGCAACATCCCGTAATTTATCGTCACAGGCCTGATCCTGTTGAAT
>CAYXQX010000184.1:0-7315 GCA_964467485.1 uncultured Porphyromonadaceae bacterium
AGATTTATCTCTTCAGAATCTCCTCCCATCAATGCAGCAAGCTCATCATGCACAATCTTCACCATCATTTGCTTAGGTGAAACTGCAGTCAATACATCCTGCCCAATTGCCTTATCTTTAACAGTAGCTGTGAAATCCTTGGCAATCTTAAAATTAACGTCAGCATCCAACAAGGCTCTTCTAACATCCTTCAATGTTTCAGCAACATTAATCTCGGTTATTCTTCCCTGGCCCTTTAGTAACTGAAATGACTTCTCCAGCCGTTCTGATAAACTCTCAAACATATCTTTAATATATTCTAATACAAATTATTACATTCTTTCGGGCATCTCAACACCAAGCAGCGACATGCTGTCCTTTATATGCCTCGCAATAAAATTACTCAATGATATACGGAAGCCTCTTTTTTGAAGATCCTCCTCTTTTAAAATTTGAATATGCTGATAGAAATTATTGAATTCCTTCACCAGCTCATAAACATAATTAGCCACCATAGCCGGGCTCAATTCCTTTCCGGCTTCCTGTAATAGCTCAGGAAAGGAATATATTGTTTTCAAAAGATTTACCTCCCTGGAATCCAATTCTAAATTGTCATCATAATGATAATCACAATACAAACCATTGTCCCTGGCTTTCCCGACAACACTGTTTATCCTAACATATGTGTATTGGATAAATGGCCCTGTATTGCCGGTAAAATCAATCGATTCCTTAGGATTAAAAAGCATGGTTTTTTGTGGATCAACCTTAAGAATGAAGTATTTTAAGGCTCCCATCGCAATCTTGTAGTATATATCCGATTTTTCCTTCTTTGAGAATCCCTCCAATTTACCTAATTCCTCAGATACCTGCTCAGCATTGGCTACCATTTCACAAACCAGATCATCAGCATCAACAACCTTTCCCTCCCTCGATTTCATCTTCCCCTCGGGTAGTTCAACCATACCATAAGACAAGTGATACAGTTTGTCGGCCCAATCAAATCCTAGCTTCTTCAGAATTAAGGTCAAAACTTTGAAATGATAAATCTGCTCATTACCAACAACATAAATCTGCTTGTCAAACCCATATTCTTCATATCGCTGATGAGCTGTTCCCAAATCCTGCGTCATATAAACACTGGTTCCATCACTCCTCAATAAAAGCTTCTCATCCAAACCGTCTCCACTAAGATCAGCCCAAACTGATCCATCTTCCCTTTTAAAAAGAACTCCCTTCTGCAATCCTTCTTCAACCAGAGATTTTCCTAATTTATATGTCTGTGATTCGTAATAAATCTTGTCAAAACTTATACCTAAACTACCGTAAGTCTTCTCAAACCCTGTATAAACCCACTGATTCATCTTTTTCCACAAACCAACTACCTCATCATCACTCAACTCCCACTTACGTAGCATTTCCTGAGCTTCAATAATCAGAGGAGCCTTTTTCTCAGCCTCTTCTTTATCCATGCCACCTTCTACCAGCTCATCTATCTCTTCCTTATAATACTTGTCGAAAAGAACATAATAGTTACCCACAAGCTTATCCCCTTTCAATCCGGTAGAATCAGGAGTTGCTCCTTTTCCCCATTTTTGCCAGGCAACCATGGATTTGCAAATATGTATACCCCTGTCATTGACAAGGTTAACCATCTCCACATTCTTACCCGTAGCCTCAACAAGCCTCGAAACGGAAAATCCCAGGAGATTATTCCTGATATGGCCCAGATGAAGAGGTTTATTGGTATTCGGAGATGAATATTCAATCACAAACTTTTGTGAGCTATCATCCGGAACAATATGCCCATACTTTGTCGCACCCGCTATAGAATCAAAAAATCTGGCCCAATAACTGGTTTTAAAAGTGAAATTCAGAAAACCTTTAACACTTTCATAGTTAGCTATATCATCGAGTTTCGACTTAATATATTCACCTAAATCCTGAGCCGTTTGATCAGGAGATTTTCTGGAAAACTTCACAAAGGGAAAAACTACAATAGTGAAATCGCCTTCAAGATCTTTCCTGGTCCTCTGTAAAGGGACCTTTCCTGCCTCAATATCTGCATTATACAAAGCTTTGAGGGCCTCAACCGTAACTTCAATTATCCTATCTTCCAAATGAACCATAATCCTGATTTTTTCAGAGCGCAAAGATAGTAATATCAGCCCTTAATATCATTAATAAGGCACAATTTATAAAGATCAAAAAGTCTTAGGGAGGGAGAAGAACCGGTGAGATTTCGCTTTATGGATTTTCCTGCAAGCCAATTTATCAAACTCAAAAAGCTATGAAGCCTATATCTCCTGATGCTGTTGTATTTCTTCAACAAACGGATATGCCTGTAAAGTGCTTCCTTATCATAATAGGAATTCTCAATCTCTACCAGGTTTAATATTCCTTCCCTGGTTTTCTCAAGGAAATGAACTGCCGAATCCAATCCTGTATGAATCATTTGGTTATCAATATGATTTATCCTGATGTTATTTTTTTCCAACTCTATCCCAAAAATAGTATCCTCGTGACCGTACCTAATAATATTTTCATCAAAGAGATTCTTCCCAAAAATATCAGCAGGTATAAGAAAATTAAAACTGGAGAAACTGCTATATGCCTTAATATTTCTTTGCTCAGCTGTTCGTGCTTCTCTTTTGAGCCCGTATTTCCACCTCAGAACTTTGTCCTTATCTATTGGAGCTATATCCCAATATGCTGTTCCTCCACAAAGAACCAAACCAGATTCAGAGGCATTAAGATACTGCTGAATAAAGTCTTCAGAAAACACTTCAGCATCCCCATCAATAAAAAGAAGATAGGAGTATTTAGCCATACTGGCTAATGTATTCCTGATCCTGCTTCTACCAATATTATGAACAGAATGAAAGCACCTGACACCCGCTAATTTATCCAGCTGATCAAATACAGGCATGAATTTTGATTCAGAACAATCATTGCCAACAATAATCTCATATGGTTGATCCAGCTTCTGTCCCTGTGAGGATAAACCCTTTACTAAAGCTGAAGGATCATGATTGAAAATAGATATTAATATGGAGATCATAAGTATAGGTCAAATATAATGAATCGCTATCTTTGCGCACTATGATGAAAAAAATAATATCATACCTGACAACGGTATTAATTTGCTTAATATTGCCACTGCAAGCAGCTTTCGCACAGGGTTATAGAATAGAAACATCAATAAAAGGCGCTCAGGACACCAGCCTGATACTTTCATACCGATATGGCCAAAAGTTTTATTCTCTGGATACAGCACAGACAAATAATGATGGATATGCAATTTTTGAGGATACTAGTCGAATTGACAGAGGTATGTATCAGATTATCCTTCCGGATAAGAGTTTTTTTGATTTTTTTATTGATCAAAATACCTTAGTTTCAATCACTTCAGTCTAAGGTGACCTGATTAAAAATCTTAAAGCTGAGAACAACCCCGGCTATAAATTGTTCTTTGAATGGCAGGCGAAAAATCAGGATTTAAGAAAACAGGCACTTGCTATTCAAACAAAAATGGAAGCCGTCGACAAGAACAGTCTCGACACACAAAAATATCAGGATGAGCTGGCCTTAATCAGAAATGAAAATCAACTACTATGGGACAATACCATTGATAAGCTTGGTGATCACCTGGCCGGTAAGTTCCTGAAAGGTATGAGACCCTTTGAAGTACCTGAAAACATCTATAAAGAACCAGATGGGAAAACCAATCAACTGGCACAATACGAATATTACAAAGCCCACTTCTTTGATGCTATAGATTTCACAGATCCAGCTCTTATCAGAACACCCCTGATCCATTCAAAACTAGATCAATTCTTCAATAGAGTTGTGCCGGGAATTTCTGATTCTGTAATAGTTCATGCTCAAAAAGTTATTGGCCTTTCAGAATCAAATCCTGAAATGTTTCAGTTTGTGGTACAATATATTCTTAACCTATATTCAGAACCCAAAATCATGGGGATGGATGCGGTATATGTTAATGTAGCCGAAAATTATTATCTCAATGGTAAAGCCACCTGGGTAGATGAAAAGAATCTTAATTCAATAAAGACCAGAGTCAAAGCACTAAAACCACTTCTTCTGGGACAGCCTGCACCGGAGTTAATTGGCTTGGAAACACCGGAAGGTGAAGGTATAGATATCTCCAATATCGATGCAGAATTGATAGTGCTATATTTCTGGGAGCCTGATTGTGGGTTTTGCAAAACTGCAACACCCCAACTAATGAAATATTATAAGGATTTCAAAGACCGTGGCGTAAAAGTAGTTGCTGTGAATACCAGGGTTGAAAAAGAACCTTGGAAGAAATTTATTGCAGAGCATGAACTTACCTGGATAAATGTTATCTCTCCTCTTAATGTAATGGATGTAATGACCAATTATGATGCCTTTAGTACTCCAAAATTATTTATCCTGGATAAGGATAAGAAAATTGTGGCCAAAGATATTGGAGTAGATCAAACACCCAATGTGCTGAACCATTTTTTGAACAGCAAATAAGTGTTAGCGATTTTTCAATAATAAGAGCTTCTTCGTGAAGGAGTAATTATCCAGCTCCAAAACTAAGAGATATAAACCCGAAACAGGAGCTAAAAACTCCAACTCCAGATGCTTATCGGAAAGAGCATAATCGGAAATAATATGCTTGCCTAAAATATCATACAATTGAACATCAAACTTCTCAAAAACCAGATTACTCAAGTCAAGGTAGATCTTATCCTGAGTAATGACAGGTGTTAGCTTGATCTGGCTTTTAAAATCAGGAAATATTAACTCGGTTTCTAAGCTTATGCCAAGATCGCTATTCACACCTGTTGCCTCATTAAGTCCAAGCCATTCCCCATTGCGCCTGGCATAGGCTGATCCCTCTTCAAGAGCTGAGCGTGGAGATGCTATCTTGGAGCAAAATACCCCTGAGGAGTTTTCCGGGACAATAAAGCCAGCATGGATTAGTGAATCAATACCTACAGGATGCCGAAACCAAACAGTCTGATAGTCGGGGAAAACAAGCCGCGAAAGCTCAACAGAATCTCTTACAATCTCATTAAACTCATCATCCCAAATAGCCGCTGTAAGATATGTTCCCTCAACAAAATCGGGCAACATACCTATGGGAAAACGTAATCCGGTTGCCATCCTTAAAGTGTCACTATCGACCATGAAGGCATTAGAAAAAGCATCTATTCCAATATTATTATTCCCCGCTATCCAACCCATTCCATCAATCTCAAACACATCAAGATCCTCATTTTCACCAAAGCTATTCAAGCTTTCCCCTGAGAAGAAAAGCGACTCCGCTTCAACCTTAATAAAATCCCGGTAAAAAAGCGTATCAATAAAATCAGGATATTCAATTGTTAGCTTAACATCATAAGTTCCAGGTATTTCATATCTTACACCTGAGGGATTAGCTCCATTCCAATCAGCAGGATCACCACCTTCAAAAACCCACTGATATGACAGTGGCTCACCACTTGATAAATCAGTGTAATGTATTGAAGCACTAGCAACAATTCTGTTCTGATCTGCCTTAAATCCGGTAAAATCAATAATCCTTACTGTTTGCTGCATGGAGTCCTTACCATAACTATTGCTCACAACAAGTTTAACCTTGTGTTGGCCAGATCCTTCGAATCTAACAATTGGATTCTCCAGTGTTGAGGAAGAAGGATTGCCATTTTCAAAACTCCAGTCCCAGCTGGCTGGCTGGCCTTCAGAATCATCATCGAATCGTATTTCCTTACCCACTTTTGGAACCTTTGCCGAATATATAAAATTGGCAACAGGAAGCCCGGCAGAGCTCGGGTCATATCCATTCCAAACTATCGCTCCGTTATCCAGAGGATCAAGCCAATATTTCAATTGCTCATCTATTTCAGGATATCTGTCCCAACACACAAACAATTTCTGAAAATAGTCGTTGAAATTATAATTACAATCAGCATCTCCTCCCGTTAAGTCTCCAATTATTTTATGGTCTTTATCAAATAGAGGAGAACCGGAAGACCCCCCTTCAGTAGTACCAAGATTCCATTCAGGAATATGCCAATGGGTGTTATCATCAAAGCCCGACCCGAAATTACCTGTTACTATAACGCCCAAACATTTCGATATTTTCTTCACATCTCCACTAGGATGGTGAATACAAGTTACATTATTATTTGTAGATGAAACAGTTCTATTCCAACCTGCATAATAAGTATTGTAATCAAGCGGCGGCATCAGGCTCAATTCCAATAGAGCAAAATCAACCTTATTAGTTGTTGCCAGCATATTACTACCCGAAACAGATTGATCGATCCTTCCATTTGATCCATCACACTCAGGACTTTCATAATTAAAATAATAGATGGTGGACTCAGCCTCACTCTGGTTATGGATAACATGATTTGCAGTCAAAACCATTGCCCTCCCATCATTGGCCGTATTATTTATCAGAGCCCCTGTTCCAAGATGGTAGCCACCAATGATTATTTTAACAACGGAACTCTTTTCAATCTGCCAATCATCACCTTCCTCACAATTAATATCCACATTGCAATCACCTGATCTTCCAAAACCGGTTTTAAAACCAAATGGATCAGCGAAATCATGCGAAATCCTGCCGATAGTAAGAATAGGATCAAACTCAATATCTCCAGGCGGAATATCTAATTCAACAACAATCCTATCACCCGGAACCGGAGTAGTGGCCAGCTTTCCCGACAGCTTATTATTTAAGGAAGTATATGCCCCTCTAACAGTTTTCAAATCTGGTGAATAGAGGAACATCTTCACTCCTTGGGGCAATTTGAATCTGCTGAATATAATATTAAGTGAGTATGCACCCCTGGACTCAATTTCTATCCTGTAAATCTGTGATCCATCAGGTAAAAGAGTACGCTTAGCAACACTGAGCACATCAATAAGGGTATCTGCAGGCCATGCAAAAAGAAATGGTTTTAAACCATCCACAGCGTCTGTTTTCATTCTGGCCCTATCTAGTAAATCTGGCGACAAGCTAACCACTGGGACAGTATCAATAACTTCATTATCAACAGACAACGGAGTACCTGGTTTGGCAATCTGGGCAAGAGCCAGCTGAGGCAAAATCAGTGAAAATAATAAAACAACACATGTATAAATCCTACTCCGCATATCCATATTTTATTAAACAAAAATAGGAATATTAATTAATATATTATCCCCCTCTCCAACTGTCGCCTTGCTCCAGGGAGAGGGGGGTGAGATATTTATCTAATTAAACACAAGCCAATTGGGTGCTATCCCAACAGCCATAGAATCTATTACCGCACCATCAGGATAATAACGATGT
>CAYXQX010000185.1:0-7309 GCA_964467485.1 uncultured Porphyromonadaceae bacterium
CCCAGCTATAACTCAGTTCATCTCCTTCCATGTCGCTCACAAATACTTTTGCTGAGCAAGGTTGTCCCGAATCCACGCTAATACTTGCATATGCATTCTTATCGTTCATAAGCAAGGAATCCAGAACAGGTGTTTGATTTTGCGGCCAGCTTCCATTCCATAAGTAGTGCATCACATCAATTGAGGCCGTTTCATCACCATTCTCCAGGAACATTCCATACCAGGTTGGCGTCCTCTCCTGTTTCTGGCCCCATAAAAACACATAACTTCCCATACAGAATTCCGGATCGGCGGCAATTACATTTTCAAATCTAAATTTGTATGATTCAGCCTTATCTTTACTGTTTTGTTCAATCGGCCTTCCCCAGGTAGTGCTTGGAGACTCCCAATGACCGGTAGCCCCCCACTCAGTAACCAGGTATGGTGATCGATAATCAGCCTCTTTTAAATAATTAGGAAGATTAATGATATCAGCATAAAACTGAAATGACAAAAAATCAAGGTTAGGGCAATACTGCTTAAGCTCTTCTCCCAATGATTTATTAAATCCTGCAAGCATCGTGGTAGTGGGATGATTTGGATCAAGCTCGTGTATCATAGCTGCAATATCATTTACAGCGTCCCATACTCCTGGCTTAGTTGATCTGAGATTAAGCTCATTACCAATACCCCAGGCAAGTAGTGCAGGATGATCCTTGTATTTAAGAACTTCTCCCTTTACATATTCAAACTGCTTCCTCACGGTATCAGGATCGTCGTAATCAAAACCATGTCGCTCTCTCTCAATCTCAAGACCCATACATACCATTAGGCCATTCTCCAGAGCTGCATCCAAAACTTCCTGCCCTGAGTGAATACCATTGTCCGTCCGCCATGTTCTAAAAGAATTCGCTCCATGTTCAGCCAAAGAAGCTATGTTGCCAAATTCACATCCTGCTCCTTTAACATAAAACGGCTCACCATCAACAGTTAAGGTGTAGCGTGAGTCAATCCTCTCAACTTTAACCAGTTTAGGACCTACTTGGTCATCAGTATTAGACGTACTGCAGGCCATTGAAGAAAGTAATACGCCACAGGTAATAATAGATATGATTGTTTTTCTTATGTCCTTCATTATAGTTTTATCTAACAAGTTCTTTTTCTATCTGTTCCAAAGACTTGCCCATGGTTTCCGGTATAAATATTGAGACAAATACCAATGAGAGTAATGCCATTCCTCCGTAGATAAAGAATGTGCCGGATGGTCCAATATGCGATAGTTCCCAGGGAAATATAAATGTCACACTAAAACTCACAAGTGAATTGAATAATCCCACAATGGAAATTGCAATCCCTCTGATAAAATTTGGAAATATCTCAGATAAAAGAGCCCACATTACAGGGCCAAACGAAATTGCAAAGGAGGCAATATAGAACAGAATCGCACTTAATACAACAATAGCATTTACTTCCTCAATGGGCTTATTAAAGGATACACCAAGAATTCCAAGTGCGATAGTCATTCCTGCTGCCCCAACAATAAGAAGCGTTCTCCGACCAAGCTTGTCGATTAAATTTATGGCAATAATAGTGAATACCAGATTTGTCAATCCAACTACCACAGCCTGCAAGAACGCAGCCTCTGTGCCGCCACCTGCTCGCTCAAATATTGTTGGAGCATAATAAAACACAGCATTGATTCCGGTTATTTGCTGAAAAAAAGCGATTGTTAATCCAATAAATATTATGAAGCCATACTTTTTCGCAAACAGATTTTTAATAGACGACTTACCTGGTTGTTTATTGTAGCTTTCCTGAATTTCGGCAAGACAGCCTTTTGCATACTCTACTCCGCCCACTTTTTCCAGAATAATACGGGACTGAACTTTATACCCATTCTTGTACAACCAACGAGGGCTCTTAGGTACAGAAAATAGTGCTACGAAATAAATCACTGCAGGGATAGCCTCAACACCCAACATCCATCTCCAATTATCAGCTCCTGTTTGAAGCAAAAAATAGTTTGAGAAATAAGCCACTGAGATACCCAGAACAATGTTAAGCTGGTTAAATGATACTAATTTCCCCCTCTTTTCTGCAGGAGCAATTTCGGCAATATAAATCGGTGCAATAAGTATAGCACCTCCAACTCCAATACCTCCAATTAGCCTTGCTACAATAAAGAAACTGAAATCAGTTGCAAGGGCAGAACTTACCGCCGAAATAGAAAACAAAACTGAGGTAAAAATCAGGATACGCTTTCTTCCATATTTATCGCTCAAAGGCCCAGCTACTGAGTTACCCAACATAGCTCCCAGGATAAGACATGAAACGGACCAACCAAGTTGAATTTCACTTAGCATAAAGTACTTTTCAATGAATGGGACCGCACCTGAAATAACAGCACTGTCAAATCCTAACAGGAAACCGCCCAGAGCAACAATTAGAGAAGTTAATACCGTATACCTCTTATTATATTTCATACCTATCTTTTTGAGGATTATTGATTAATCCTGATGAAATCAAATGATTAGTTTATTTGAATAAACCTTTTCTAATAGCCCTCGTTTTGGTTAAATGCTCCGGCAGAAAGATCATATTCCGTTTGAGGAATTGGCAGAAAACCTTTTGTTGCAGTGTTAAAGTTCATATCAAACAATTGTTGATCCCCAACATATTTTGGACCTCGTATGTCCGACTGACTAAGTTCACTATCTGCTACTCCCAGGCCCTGGCGCAATACGTCAAAGTATCTCAGTCCTTCAAGAGAAAGCTCTAATCGTCTTTCTTTAAGTATGTTTTCCATTGTGGCAGACACACTTCCAAGATCAACACGGGATCTTACTTTATCCATGTATTGCTGGGCACTAGGACTTCCAAGCTCTGCAGCCATCAATAGTACATCTGAATAACGAATAACCCTGAAATTACAGGTTCTGTTCAACTCAAACTGGCCATCACTACCCCAATGTTCTGCATCAGAGCTATATTTCTTGGAAAAATAGCCTGTATGCTGATACCCTTGTACCAGCTTGCCATCAAGTTCTTCTTCTTTAAGAACTGTTTTTTCAAGTCGTGGATCCTCATCAAAATCATCAACTAATTCCTGACTAACAGGAGCATAGCTCCATCCTCTGTTCCATTTTTTTGATCCTGTAACTCTGGGTCCCTGCTGTTGTGCAGAAAGATTGCCGTTGCCCCCTCTTATATATTCCCAATCCCACCAGGCTGGAGTGTCACCATAAGAAATCTCAAATACAGACTCTATTCCAAATTCTCCAGTTAGCTTGAAATTATCTTCATAATTCTCAAACAAATCATGGCCACTATTCGCAATCAAATCTTCAAGATAAGCCAAAACAGATGCCTTGTCAACAACCACATCTCCAGCCATCAAATCATTGCCGTATACGCCATTGTAAAACAGATATACTCGTGCAAGCAATGCTTCACTAGCCCATTTGCTTATTCTACCGGCTTCGTTCGGAGAAATTACCTCAGGAAGATCAACTATGGATTCAACCAGGTCAAGTGCGATTTGATTATATACTTCCTCCGGCGTATTTTGCTCCTGCTTATATTCGTCAGTACTTTTAAGCGTTTCCGTAAGGAGAGGAACATTTTCAAAGAACTTTGCCAATTCAAAATAAAAGTAAGCTCTCATGAACTTAACTTCAGCTATTGTTCTGGTCTTGAATTCATCGCTTGCATCAATGCCATCTATAACTTCCAGATATAAGTTAGCTCTGTATATCCCGATATAATTCTTTATCCACAATGAATGAACAACTTTATTAGTAGTGGGGATATCAAAAGAGTTTAATTCCTGCTGTTCAGCTCCATCATTCGCGTCAGAGCCACCTCCAAATGCATCATCCGACAAAATATCAGATACGGTCATTGCAGGAGCCCAGGAAACACCAGGGGATGATTGATAAGTTATTGCATCATATACGGCAACCAAGGCCATCATAGCATCTTCTTGAGTTTGATAGAAATTTGAAGAAACTTCCTGATCAAGAGGTTTAAGGTCTAAGAAATCCTCACAAGAAGTAAGAAGTAAGACCAATATTAATGCTTTTGCTGAATTATATAATATCTTTTTCATTTTGCGTCTCCCTTCCTGTTAGAATGTAATTGTTGTACCAAAACGAATTGTTCTGGCTTGTGGATAAATACCTCTGTCAATTCCTACATCAAAAGAACTCATTGCACCAATCTCAGGATCAGCACCGCTGTATTTTGTCAAAGTATATAAGTTCTCAAATGAAACATAGAATCTCCAAACTTCTGCCCGAATTCTCATAAGAAGTGTTTCGGGTAATTTATAACCTATCTGCAGGTTCTTGATTTTTGCATAAGATCCATCTTCTATGTATAAATCAGAAACTCTGTAATTATTATTCACATCGATCCAGGTATATCTGGGTATAGTAGTGGAAGTTCCCTCCCCCGACCATCTGTCAAGTATATCTGTGGTTCTGTTGGTAAATCTGAGATCTTGTCTCTGCATTCCATTGAACACATCATTTCCATAAGCACCGCTGATCAAAACTGCAAGATCAAAATTCTTGTATTCAATTGAAGCATTTATCCCAAAGGTCAAATCAGGAGTAGGATTACCTATCATAGTCCGGTCATCCTCATTGATTTTCCCATCTTCGTTTACGTCGACAAAACGCACATCTCCGGGAACGGCTCTTGGTTGTAAAACATCTCCCGTTTTACCAATGTGCTGAAATACTTCCGCCTGATTCTGGAAGATACCATCAGTTTTGTAACCCCAAAAATAAGCTATTGGCAAACCTTCTTCTGCCCTGGTAACCATACCTGCAACTGCCCAGTCTGCACCAGGCAGCACCTTCTCTTCGTTACCGATATAGGTCATTGTATTTTTATTGTAAGCAGTATTAAATCCCACTGAATATGATAGGTCTTCTGTATATTCTCTCCAGTTTACAGACAATTCCACACCTTTATTCTGTACACTTCCTACATTAGCAAAGGGTGGGTCATTACCTACGTGTGCAGGTATAGGTATTTTTTCTAAAAGTCCTCTGGTGTTTTTAATATAATAGTCCAAAGTCGCAGTCAAACGGTTGTCATAAGCTCCAAAATCAAGTGCAACATCAATCTGTTCAGATTCTTCCCAGTGAATACCTGAATTTTCTATGTATTGAGGAGATGCACCCACCATTCTACCGCCTCCAAAAATATATCCCCGGCTCTTATCCATTACGGATATGAATTGGTAATTTCCTATTTCCTGATTACCGTTGACACCCCATGATGCGCGGAACTTCAGGAAATTAACTGCTTCCAATTCAGGAAAGAAACCCTCCTCACTAATTACCCATGAAGCACCAAGAGAGGGAAAAATACCAAATCTCTTATCAGCACCAAATTTGGATGAACCATCTCTTCTAACGATACCGGTAAATGAATATCTGCTCTTATAATCGTAGGTTATACGGGCAAAATTCGACAATAAAGAAGAATGCGCTGCACCACCATTAGCAGTCCACGCAGTATCAGTAGCCATATTCAGATAAACATGATTGGGATCCGTGATAGGTACCTTAGCATTAAATCCGGATAAATTTTCATAATTATATTTACTGGCAGTCATACCTATCAAGGCAGAAAAATTATGATCATCAATCTTCTTTGTATATACTGCAGTATTTTCCCATTGCCAGGTACTATATCGGTTAATATTTTTAGAAACTGATGTTTTATCAACATTCAATTGAGCCCCGTTTAGATAATATAAAGGGCGATAGGAGTCGCCAAGAACATAGGACAGGTCTATTCCAACACTTGATTTTATCTTCAGCCCCTCCATTACTTCAAGTTCACCATAAGCATTACCCACAAGCTTGTCCACTCTGGTTTCTCCGGTTTGTGTTTCCATCAGTGCCAGTGGATTAACAATTTCTGCACCTATATAGTTTGAAATTCCATAAACCCGACCATCGGGATTTGTGACAACCGGTTCAAAATTATACGGATACGTATTTAAAACATTTTCATCATCAATATATAAGGGAGTGAGAGGATCAATATTTAAGGCTGAACTGAAAGCACCATTAAAAGATGAGTTACTACCAATACCCCTTCTGGTAATATTTGAATATGCCAGGTTATTGCCGAATGTAAATTTATCACTCACCTTATGCTTTGAGTTTAGTCGTGCAGTGATTCTATCAAATTGTGATTTCTCACCTCCAATAATTCCTTGTTGCGAAAAGTATGAAATGGAAGAAGAATAACTAGATTTCTCATTCCCGCCTGTCACTGATATCTGATGATTAGTAATCGGCGTATTAGACTGAAACAGTGCGTCTTGCCAATTAGTATTATATTTTGGGATTTCAGCCATATCAAATGGCTCTGATAAACCTGCATTACTTGCACCCTCATTCATCAGTGTGCGATACTGATCTGAATCAAGCATATCAATTTTTTTCGAAGCATTTTGAAATCCCTGATAACCCGAATATGATACATTCATTTTACCTTTTGTACCACTTTTAGTAGTAATCAAAACAACCCCATTAGCCGCCCTGGCACCATAAATAGCAGCCGAGGCTGCATCCTTAAGAACATCCATTGACTCAATATCGCCTGGGTTAAGATAGTCGATACCTCCAACAGCCATACCATCAACGATATAAAGAGGATCAGCGTTACCTGTTGTTCCAGCTCCCCGAATACGAACAGTGGGAGCCTCACCCGGTTGTCCCGACATATTGGTAACCTGAAC
This sequence comes from uncultured Porphyromonadaceae bacterium, assembly GCA_964467485.1. GTDB lineage: Bacteria > Bacteroidota > Bacteroidia > Bacteroidales > UBA12481 > JAUVKA01. The sequence continues at coordinate 6,746 of CAYXQX010000185.1, forward strand.
ACCGGCCGTTCTACCTTGCAATGCTTGCTCAACTCTTAATATGGGAGTAGAACTGATATCTTCTGCACTAACACTGGATATAGCTCCAGTAACTACTTTTTTCTTTTGAGTACCATAACCAATAACAACAATCTCATCAAGCTCTGAAGTTTCTTCCTCCAAAATAATATCAATAAGCGCCCTGTTGTTAACTTCAATAATCTGCGCTGCAAAACCAACGTAGGAGAATTTAAGGATAGCAGTTGGACTTGAAAGAGTAATGGAATAATTTCCGTCGAGATTGGTGATAATACCATTAGTTGTCCCTTGCTCATAAATAGTTACCCCCGGTATACCTAAGCCAGAAACAGCTTCTTTTACACTGCCTGTAACAGAATGCTCCTGAGCATTAAGATTGTGCGAAATAAATATCACACACAGTGCTATTACTAATTTGGATAAAATTGGTCTCATAGTTTTAGAATTGTTGATTTTCTTAAATCAGGATATATTTTTCCTGCAAAAACAAATTGATTAGTTACTTTGAAAAACTCGTATATAATCCACCTTCATCTGCTGAGGAAA
>CAYXQX010000186.1:0-7300 GCA_964467485.1 uncultured Porphyromonadaceae bacterium
TAAACATTACAACAGGTTTAAGAATGATACCTGGAAGGCTCTGGGTGGGATTAGTAAGATTGGACCTGATGCCCGCAGGATGGTAAAAACCCTGGAGAATGCCGTCAAGCATGTTATTCTGAAGCAGAGTAATCTTTTTGAGTCCTTTCATTTCAGGTATTTTGGTCCGGTAGACGGCCATGATGTGATTCATCTCACCAAAGTGCTAAAAGATTTAAAAAATATTAAAGGACCAAAACTGCTTCATGTTGTGACTGTGAAGGGAAAGGGTTTTGCCCAGGCTGAGATTAACCAGACTGCTTTTCATGCACCTGGTAAATTTGACCCCAAAACTGGAGAGTTAATCAAACCTGAGAGTGGAAATTTCCCTCCCAAATATCAGGATGTATTTGGTTTAACGCTTGTTGAGCTTGCCGAGAAAAACGAAAATATTGTTGGCATAACCCCTGCTATGCCCAGTGGATCATCAATGAATTTCATGATGAAAAGATTCCCCGACAGGACTTTCGATGTAGGTATAGCTGAGCAGCATGCTGTTACCTTTTCAGCCGGTTTGGCTTCACAGGGAATGATACCTTTCTGCAATATCTATTCATCTTTTATCCAAAGGGCTTATGATCAGATTATCCATGATGTAGCCTTACAAAAGCTACCTGTAATTTTCTGTCTTGATCGTGGCGGATTGGTGGGTGATGACGGACCAACTCATCACGGGGCTTTCGATATTTCTTTTATGCGTCTGGTTCCAAATATGATTGTTTCTGCCCCCATGAATGAAGAGGAACTTCGTAACCTGATGTATACCTCACAGCTAAAAAATCATGGTCCTTTTGTAATAAGGTACCCGAGAGGGAAAGGCGTAATGCCGGAATGGAAAACACCTTTTGCCGAGTTGGAGATAGGTAAAGGGCGTTTAATATGTGAAGGAGAAAATGTTGCTATTCTGTCGCTAGGTCATCCAGGTAATTTTGTCATATCTGCAATGAAGAAGCTGAAGGATGAAAGTATATATCCTTCGCATTATGATTTGAGGTTTGCCAAACCCCTTGATCAGGATCTTTTACATAAGGTTTTTAAAAAATTCAAGAAAATAATTACAATAGAAGATGGCACTGTGGTAGGCGGTTTTGGTTCAGCGATTGTGGAATTCATGAATCAGAATAGGTACAATTGCACAGTCGTAAACCTTGGGATTCCCGATTCCTTTATTGAGCAGGGTACACAAAGGCAATTATATAAGGCCTGCGGATATGATGCCACCGGAATTGCCAATTCAGTTAGAAAGCTTTGGGAGGAATAAGCAATTTTTATCATTCTTGAACATCTTTTTTAAAAAACCTTATATCTTTATGCTAATAAACCTTTGATCTCTTTTAACATGAGCAACTTGATTCAAGCCGTACTGATAGACGACGAAGACAATAGTCTTGAAGCCCTCAGTATTTTACTCGCAAGATATTGTCCTGATGTAGAAATTATTGGAACCGGACAAAGTGTTGAAGAGGCTGTTGAGACAATAGATACTCTCCAGCCGGAACTTGTATTTCTTGATATTGCTCTTCCCGACGGGCAGGGCTTTGAAGTGCTTGAACAGGTTAGTCATAAGGCGTTTGAGGTTATTTTTACTACTGCCTATGATCAATATGCTTTAACAGCATTTGAGTTTTCTGCTCTGGATTACCTTCTTAAACCAATTAATGCTGAAAAGCTACAACAATCGGTAAAACGTTTCCAGGAAATCAAAGGTGACCGGGATATTTCGGGAAGGGTTAGTGTACTAAAAGAAGGCTTGAACAACATAAATGAACGAATCATCCTAACATCCATGGATGGTTTTGAAGTTTATAAGATTGCTGATATTATTCGTTGTGAAGCAAATGGCAGTTATACAACCTTTTTTATTAAGGGCGGAATCAAGGTAGTTACATCGAAAACCCTAAATAACTTCGAAAAGCTCCTTTCTGATCAACCTTTTGCGAGAGTTCACAGCAAGCATCTGGTTAATCTCGATTTTATTAAGCGGTATATTTCGGGACGTGGCGGCTATGTTGTTTTTGAGGATGGCTCCCAGGTGGATGTTTCTGAAAGAAAGAAAAAGGAGTTTATCCGACTGATGAAGGAACATGCCCGTTCAACATAGGAGAATTCTTTCTTTTTAATTTTCTTATATTCTCTTGATAGCAGTTTTTGGGTTAAGGTATGCGCTTGTTTTGTTAAACAACTCATATATGCCCAAATTGTGCGTAAAAAGTTAGTTTATTCTTTAAAAAAATTGTAACTTTTCATCCCTTTTCTATCCAAGGAAAATATGTACTAACAAATAAATACTAGATCTATGAGAAAATTTACTCTTATTTTTGCTTTAACCTTCTTTTTATCCGCCTCTTATGGGCAGAAAATTCTGCAATCTGAGGCATGTGTTACTTATGGGAAAACTTCGACAAAAGTTTATCAGGAGCCTGTAAAGAGCCTAAAAGGGGAAGGTGATGTTTTCTTTTCAGAAACTTTTAACTGGGGAGATCCTGATGCACCCCAGGGATATACCATTCCTGAGGGTTGGCAGGTGGTTGATGAAAATGATATGGGCCACTGGTGGGTATGGAGGGCTGGAACAGATAGCATCAAGGGGAAGTATACTTTTGAGCCCGGACATATTTATTCTGAATCTCCGGAAGACGGGTATTTTGTTTTTCCTATTGATGAATATAATTTTAGGGATGGGGTGCAGACTCTGGATGAAGGTAATGCATGGGTCCAGTTGCCCACTATTGATTGTTCTTCCAAATCTTCGGTAATTATGAAGGTCAATCAGTATTTCAGGGCATGTTGCGGAGCACCCAATATCTGGGTTGAGGTAAGTAACGACTTGGGTGTTCACTGGGCGAATTTCAATATGGCTTTTGGAACGCAGACTAATGTGTTCTGCCAAAGGCCTCATGCTGAATTAAATCTCACAGAAGTGGCAGCTGGTGCCCCTGAAGTTTGGATTCGTTTTCATTGGAGGGGCAACCGAAACTACTTCTGGGTTCTGGATGACCTTTCTCTGTCTGAAGGTTATAACAATGAATTACAATTGGAAGATCAGTGGTTGTACAACATCGATCTGGAGGACGATGGTGATGAGGGGTTTGTTTACCTTTTACCTCTTAACCAGATTGGTGCTAATAATTTTGGTGGATATCATTTTGCGGGTGCCTTCCTAAATTCTGGCATTGATGAGCAGTATGACTCATACATGAATGTTGAGATCTTTAAGAATGGGGAATCGGTTTACAGTGAGGACTCTGAAAGTGCTTCAGTATGGCCACTTGACAGGGATACTGCTTACGTTACAACGCCTTATGTGCCAGATGGCTACGGTGACTATAAGGTGGTTATGACTGCTAATCAGGAGCAGGAGGACGGTGTGCCTGAGAATAATGTTTATACGGATACTTTTTATGTTAACGATAGTATTTTCTCATACTCCGACTTCACTGATGAAAGCCATGTGAGTACGGCTGGTAACACAGCTGGTAACAACGATGGAGATGCATGTGGAATCATGATTGATATTAAGGAAGAGTGTGAGGCAAATTCTATTTCTGTGTTTATAAAGCAAAGAGCTGAAAACCCGATAGCCAGTACTCAGCCTGGAATGGGATTTCAGTATTGGGTATATTTCTATGATGAAGAATCACAGAATTTTTATGAGCTCATCTCATCCGAATTTACGGAGGTTGAAGAGGAAATGATCGACACTTGGGTTACACTACCTCTTGAGAAGGATGGTGAGTCGGAATTTCTCACTCCTGGCACTTATATTGCTGGTATTCAGACTTTCCATAATGGAGGAGCTAATGCTGACAACAATTTGTTCCGATTTACAATAGGAGCTGACCAATCGCATGAGTACAGTTCCGGAAAAACTGTTGGTAATGTTGGTGTTGAAGGAGAGTGGTATGGTCTTGAAGAGATGGGTATGATAATGCTCAATCTGAACTATTCAGGTGCTCCTTCCGAGGTTGAAGTAGTGTTTAATTGCGACATGACTCTTCCGATTGCTGAGGGGATCTTCACACCGGGGACTGACTTCCTTGATGTAGCCGGCTCATTCAATGGCTGGGATGGTGCCAGCAGTCATCTTGAAGATGCTGACGGTGATGGAATCTATACCCTTTCTGTTCCAGGTTTTACCCCATGGACAATGCTTGAGTATAAGTACCGTATCAATGGTAACTGGGATACTTCTGAGTTTCCTGATGGAGGTCAAAACCGTATGCATTCAACAACACTTTATAACATGTTAGATGATGTTTATAACGATGGCATGAGCACTGTAGGTGTTGATATCAGAACACTGGCTGCCAACATCAAGGTATATCCAAACCCAAGTAATGGTGTTGTTAGTCTGGAAGTTACAACTGCTCAGGCTACTGATCTGAATATTACAGTAAGCAATATCCAGGGCCAGGAGATATATCGAAATATCGTAAAATCAACTATAAGTCATAAGGAGAACATTGATCTTAGCGAATTTGGCCAGGGTTTATATTTCCTGAAAGTTAATGATAAAGTAACTAAGCTTATCGTTAAATAGCTTAAGGATAATGGTTTGTAAGTAAATTTAGCTTGAAAAAGGGCCTCGAAAGGGGCTCTTTTTTTATGCAACATCTATTGTAGCAAAAGTTGGTTGGAGTTGCTGTTGTTTACAGTTACAGAAGCAAAAGGCATGGTTGTGTAGGGGAAATATGCGTTTATTGTAAGTAATTTTAGAATATATTAGCTATTTGAAAAGAAAAACCTTAATTTTTCACTTCTTTCTGATAATGTTGAACAGAATTATAAACACTAATAATTGATCATATGAGAAAATTTACTATTATTCTTGCTTTAACCTTCTTTCTATCCGCCTCCTATGGGCAGAAAATTCTGCAGTCTGACGCATGTGTCCCTTATGGGAAAACTTCGACGAAAGTTTATCAGGATCCTGTAAAGAGCCTAAAAGGGGAAGGTGATGTTTTCTTTTCGGAAACTTTTAACTGGGGAGATCCTGATGCACCACAAGGATATAACATTCCTGAGGGTTGGCAGGTGATTGATGAAAATGACCTGGCCCACTATTGGGTATGGAGGGCTGGAACAGATAGCATCAAGGGGAAGTATACTTTTGAGCCCGGACATATTTATTCTGAATCTCCGGAAGACGGGTATTTTGTTTTTCCTATTGATGAATATAATTTTAGGGATGGGGTGCAGACTCTGGATGAAGGTAATGCATGGGTCCAGTTGCCCACTATTGATTGTTCTTCCAAATCTTCGGTAATTATGAAGGTCAATCAGTATTTCAGGGCATGTTGCGGAGCACCCAATATCTGGGTTGAGGTAAGTAACGACTTGGGTGTTCACTGGGCGAATTTCAATATGGCTTTTGGAACGCAGACTAATGTGTTCTGCCAAAGGCCTCATGCTGAATTAAATCTCACAGAAGTGGCAGCTGGTGCCCCTGAAGTTTGGATTCGTTTTCATTGGAGGGGCAACCGAAACTACTTCTGGGTTCTGGATGACCTTTCTCTGTCTGAAGGTTATAACAATGAATTACAATTGGAAGATCAGTGGTTGTACAACATCGATCTGGAGGACGATGGTGATGAGGGGTTTGTTTACCTTTTACCTCTTAACCAGATTGGTGCTAATAATTTTGGTGGATATCATTTTGCGGGTGCCTTCCTAAATTCTGGCATTGATGAGCAGTATGACTCATACATGAATGTTGAGATCTTTAAGAATGGGGAATCGGTTTACAGTGAGGACTCTGAAAGTGCTTCAGTATGGCCACTTGACAGGGATACTGCTTACGTTACAACGCCTTATGTGCCAGATGGCTACGGTGACTATAAGGTGGTTATGACTGCTAATCAGGAGCAGGAGGACGGTGTGCCTGAGAATAATGTTTATACGGATACTTTTTATGTTAACGATAGTATTTTCTCATACTCCGACTTCACTGATGAAAGCCATGTGAGTACGGCTGGTAACACAGCTGGTAACAACGATGGAGATGCATGTGGAATCATGATTGATATTAAGGAAGAGTGTGAGGCAAATTCTATTTCTGTGTTTATAAAGCAAAGAGCTGAAAACCCGATAGCCAGTACTCAGCCTGGAATGGGATTTCAGTATTGGGTATATTTCTATGATGAAGAATCACAGAATTTTTATGAGCTCATCTCATCCGAATTTACGGAGGTTGAAGAGGAAATGATCGACACTTGGGTTACACTACCTCTTGAGAAGGATGGTGAGTCGGAATTTCTCACTCCTGGCACTTATATTGCTGGTATTCAGACTTTCCATAATGGAGGAGCTAATGCTGACAACAATTTGTTCCGATTTACAATAGGAGCTGACCAATCGCATGAGTACAGTTCCGGAAAAACTGTTGGTAATGTTGGTGTTGAAGGAGAGTGGTATGGTCTTGAAGAGATGGGTATGATAATGCTCAATCTGAACTATTCAGGTGCTCCTTCCGAGGTTGAAGTAGTGTTTAATTGCGACATGACTCTTCCGATTGCTGAGGGGATCTTCACACCGGGGACTGACTTCCTTGATGTAGCCGGCTCATTCAATGGCTGGGATGGTGCCAGCAGTCATCTTGAAGATGCTGACGGTGATGGAATCTATACCCTTTCTGTTCCAGGTTTTACCCCATGGACAATGCTTGAGTATAAGTACCGTATCAATGGTAACTGGGATACTTCTGAGTTTCCTGATGGAGGTCAAAACCGTATGCATTCAACAACACTTTATAACATGTTAGATGATGTTTATAACGATGGCATGAGCACTGTAGGTGTTGATATCAGAACACTGGCTGCCAACATCAAGGTATATCCAAACCCAAGTAATGGTGTTGTTAGTCTGGAAGTTACAACTGCTCAGGCTACTGATCTGAATATTACAGTAAGCAATATCCAGGGCCAGGAGATATATCGAAATATCGTAAAATCAACTATAAGTCATAAGGAGAACATTGATCTTAGCGAATTTGGCCAGGGTTTATATTTCCTGAAAGTTAATGATAAAGTAACTAAGCTTATCGTTAAATAGCTTAAGGATAATGGTTTGTAAGTAAATTTAGCTTGAAAAAGGGCCTCGAAAGGGGCTCTTTTTTTTATCCTAACTATTATGTAAATTCGCAAGCTCAAACGCACCCACACCCACACACACCCACTTGCCCAGATGGCGGAATTGGTAGACGCCCTGGTCTCAAACACCAGTGAATGCAAGTTCGTGCCGGTTCGAGCCCGGCTCTGGGTAC
>CAYXQX010000187.1:0-7295 GCA_964467485.1 uncultured Porphyromonadaceae bacterium
CACTTTCCTTTCTAAAGAGCCCTTTTTTTTACACTTGCATACAACGAGTCGCTAGTTGACCACTTTCGTGTATATCCTATATAAGGTAACTGTTTAATTTCTGTTTAATTTCAAGATTACTAGGTATTTGCTAAGATACAAATTTTGCATATCATTGGCCACTCTTTACTTCTAAATTTCTAACTTATCTAAAGGATTTTGAATCTGATCAATCCCTTTTGTCGTTATGTGTGTGTAAATTTGTGTGGTCTTTGGACTGGCATGACCTAGCAAACTTTGAATATACCTGATATCAGTGCCGTTTTCTAATAAATGAGTGGCAAAGGAATGCCGCAGTGTATGTAACGTGACTTTCTTTTTAATACCAGCCTTCCGGGTTGCTTCTTTGAGTACTTTTTGAGCACTCCTGGATGAATATTTTCCTCCCATCTGTCCGGTAAATAAATATTCTCCTGGCTTGTACATCTTGTAATATTCTCTAAGCAGGTCTAATAGTTTAACCGATAGCAAGGTAACCCTGTCTTTCTTTCCCTTGCCTCCTTTAACCTGAATAAGCATACGACTGGAATCAATGTCTGCAGGTTTGAGATTCAAAACCTCACTTATTCGCAATCCTCCTGAATAACATGTCATCAGCAAACATTTGTGCTTGAGATTCTTCACCTTGCTTAATATGGAGACTGTCTCCGCTTCACTGAGAACGGTGGGTAAGGTCTGCTCTTTCCGGGGGCGCTCTATATAATATACCCTCCTAGGACCATTTAATACCTTTTCATAATAAAATTTGATAGCATTAATAGACTGATTTTGATAAGAACTTGAAACTTGTCGCTCTTGTACCAAATACAATAAGAAGTGCTGAATATCAGCTTGGTGAATGGAGATCAAATCCTTGGTGTTCCAATAATTGATAAATTCAGAAAAACAATTCTTATATGTTCTTATGGTATTCTCACTGTACCTTAACATTGACAATTTATCAGAATATTCTTTTGGCACTTTCCTGAAATTGGGAACATCTTCTGGCTTGAGTTTCGGCTTCTGATGGAGATGTTTGAGGTCTTCTAAATATTTATAAGTCCATCCCTGCTCCTGACAAAATTGCTCAAGTTGGCGTATAGCCCCCTCAGTATGGGCAATCGTCCACCATCTATTATCTTTTTCCCAAGTGTAAAATGGTAAGTTCTTGATCAATTTAACCAAGGCTTTATCATATCGAAATATCAATCTCACACGACCACTATGGTATTTAACTACTAATAATACTTGTGGCTCAGCACGCTTGACCTCAGTATTATCAATGTTTTCTTCTTCTGGCTGTCCATCTTCTTGCTTTCCTTCCTGCTCGTCCGATATACGGTCCCCAAAATATGACCTGATTAATCGTAAATTATTTGGTCGATTGCTAATGACCCAACAAAATCCAGCTGAATCCCAACGTGAATATGTTAAGGTTCTTATAAACTTGATGTCTGTATCATCTTTCTTCATCTTTAAGAGAATGAAGCGATCGGTAAATGCCAGTGAGACTGGCTCTTTCATAATATTCATGTGCATGTATCTATTAATTTGATTGTATTAGCGAATGATGGCGTTATTGCTATTCTTTATCAATATAGATGCATAATTGATTGAAAATGGAAAAAATAAATGGCTGGAATGTATATTTGGATGCTGGTTGGAGCTTGCTGGGTGCTGAGATTTGCCCAAAATCAACTACTTTAGTAAGCCAAATTTAATCCCTATGAAAACCCTAATAAGCTTATTAATCCTAACCCTGATATCTGCCCAATCTTTCACCCAGGATACTACGTCCCCACGCTGGTCACAAGAGAAAGCGAATGAATGGTATGATGCCCAGACTTGGCCTTGTGGGTTTAATTATATTCCTGCTAACGCTATTAGCTACACGGAGATGTGGATGCCGTATTGCTTTGATCGTGATTTGATCGATAAGGAACTGGCTCTGGCTGAGGAAATAGGGTTTAATGTGCTTAGAGTGGTTCTGCCATTTGTGGTTTGGGAAAATAATCCTGATGAGTTTAAGAATGAACTAAACAGCTTTCTGGAGCTTTGTGATCACAGAGGTATTAAGGTGATGTTCACTTTCTTCGATGATTGTGCTTTTGGCAATGATGAGAAACTGAAAAATCCCTGGTATGGTCAGCAACCAGAGGTCCTCGAAGGGTGGTATGCCAATGGCTGGACTCCTTCCCCGGGTCATGATATGGTGAGGGATCCGGAAACATGGCCCCGACTGGAGAGTTATGTGAAGGATGTGATGACTGCTTTCAGAAGTGATGAGCGGGTTTGGGTGTGGGATATCTATAATGAGCCTGGGAACGGTGGCTTAGGAGATATCACAATACCTTTGGTGAGCAAAACTTTTGAGTGGGCTAGGGAGGTAGATCCTGATCAACCTTTGACTCTGGCTCAGTGGAATCGCAATGAGAAACTCGACCAAATAATTTTTGAAAATAGCGATGTTATTACCTTTCATAGTTATAGTGATGCTGATAATCTCAGACAGCAAATCATGGATTTGAAGAGTCATAACAGACCTGTGATTTGCTCTGAATGGATGAACAGGGTCCAAAATTCAATGGTGACAACCTGCCTGCCGGTTTTTAAAGAACTAAATGCCGGATGCATGCATTGGGGACTTGTAAATGGAAAAACACAAACACACCTGGCATGGGGATCGAGACCGGGCAGGGGAGAGCCGGAGATTTATCAGCATGATCTTTATTCATCAGATCATGAGGCTTATTATCCTGAAGAGATAGCTCTATTTGGGGATTATATTGATCTGATGGCTAAGCGTGAGGGTCTGGAAATAAACCATGGACCCTACCTTGTGGATCCGGCAGAGGATGCGATGACAGTGGTATGGTTCACAAATAAGAACTGTTATTCATGGGTAGAGTATTCGGTTTATCGGGAATCAGGAACTTTTCCAACATGGGGAGGCTATCCTAAGGTAGCCAAAAGTAGTACCGGCGGACTTATTGATGCTAATACGAAAAGGCATATCATCAGGATAAAGGATCTGGATCCCGGGAAAACATATAGGTATAGAGTAAATTCTAAGGAGATACTCCAATATGATCCCTATGAGGTAATTTATGGAGAGACTGAGGTGAGCGATTTTTATCAGTTCTCTACTTTAAATCAGGATACATCAAATTTCTCGTTTGGTGTGCTTGCTGATCTTCATGGGGATGCTGAAGTTTTCTACGACCTTAACAAGGTGAGAGAATTAAGCGACTTTGATTTGATGTTTCTTAATGGAGATATTCTCAGTTGGATAGGAGATGAAGAAAGAATTTTTAGTGGCTTCCTGGATGCTGCTGTTGAGACTTTTGCTAAAGAGGAACCTTTCGTTTATATCAGGGGTAACCACGAAACCAGAGGTGCAGGGGCCAGGGAGATTATGTCTTACTTCCCTCATCATACCGGACGGAATTATTATTCGATGGACAATGGTGGTGTACACTTTGTGATTTTAGATTGTGGTGAGGATAAGCCGGATGATCATCCTGTATATGCAGGAATGGCTGATTTTGATGCTTATCGCAGTGAGCAGGCAGAATGGCTTAGAAAAGAGGTTCAGACGGATGAGTTTATCAAGGCGGATTATAGGGTAGTTATTGCACATATGCCACTGTCAAATGATGTGGACAGACATGGTTCATACGATATTTATAAGAAATGGGGTCCTATACTCAACCAGGCAAATATAGATTTTATGATTAATGGACATAAGCATCGCTACAACAGGATAGATGCAGGAGAAGAGGAGTATAATTTTCCAACTATTGTCCTCGGCAAAGAAATGGTTATGGATACAAAAGTGTCGGGTCAAAACCTGGATGTTTCTATCATTGATACTGAGGGAGAGATTGTGGATGCTTTTACTATTCCTAAGCGAGAAGCAACTGAGGCATCAGATTGGAAAATGGGAACATCTTTAGGTAGTATTTCGAATTTTGATGAAGAGACAGCAGGCAAGCTGTCTCAACTGGGATTTACCGATATTGAGCTTGGTATTGGCAGGATTAAATCCGATGATGATCTTAAGGAGTTGAAGTCCGATATCAAGAAGGCCGGGAAATTAGCTGATGATCACGGTATTAACATATGGTCGGTTCACATTCCTTATGGAAAGGATATTGATATCTCACTTTTAGATGATGCAGCCAGGAAACTGGCTATTGAGGAAATCTCCTTAATGATAAAGGCAGTGAGGCCTCTTAAGCCCGAAAAGCTGGTTCTCCATCCCAGTTTTGAGCCAATAACGGATGAGGAGAGGGCAGGGCGACTGGAAGCCTGTATAGAATCGCTACCGGGATTATTGGAGTTATCTTCAAAATATGATATGGATCTGACCATAGAATGCCTGCCCAGAACCTGCTTGGGGAATACCAGTCAGGAGATGCTGGAGATTATCTATAAGGTACCCGGGCTCGGAGTGTGTTGTGATGTTAACCATCTTTTGAAGGAGACTCCGGTAGAATTCATTAGGGCAGTAGGGTCTGCTATTGAAACCCTTCATGTATCAGACTATGATGGGATTGACGAACGTCACTGGCTGCCTGGTGAAGGAGTTATAAGATGGGATTTGCTCATCGAAAGTCTTGAAACAGTCGGGTATGATGGCCCTTGGTTGTTTGAGTCGAAAGGTACGCTGGAACAAAAAGCAGATTTTTGGGGCGCAAAGAAGAAAAAGTAGCATAACTTATAACTCATAACTCATAACTCATAATTCATAACTCATAACTCATAACTCATAACTCATAACTCATAATTCATAACTCATAACTCATAATTCATAACTCATAACTCATAACTCATAACTCTTTTATTGCCCCAGACACTTTTAACACCGTCGTCAAAGCATTAGGTCTCTCTGCTGGAATATCTATTATCAGCTTTTCATCATTTTGCATAAATTCAATTTTTTTCTTACTTCCAAGCATTTTGATTGAGCTTATCTTGCCGGGACTTTGTTCTGACTCGAGGCCCAGGGAGGATAATCCAATCTGCCCTTCTTTTGGATTCAAAACAAAAATGTAAAGATTTCCATTATTGACAGTAAATCTCACTTCCTCTGGCCCATATGGCAGGCTTTCTATAGTTCTTTCATTGAAATGTTCTGCCTGAGCCTGCTTTTTAAGTGCTTCAAGGTCGGCTTCTCCAATGTTTTGTTCTTCAAGGACCTTGAGGTAGGAGTTCAGGTTGTCGCCATAGATCTGCCAGGCTGTACTACCATATATTGCTTCTTCATTAGTTTTCATCCAGTCTCCAATATCATCCAGAATCAACTTGTGATCAGGTGGAATTGTACCATCAGGCAAAAGCTCAACGTTAAGAAGCATATTCCCATTTTTGCTCATCATGTCAGTGAGCATTTCGGTAACCGTTCGGGCATTATGCCTGATTGGACGATCTTCCTTGTAAAACCAGCTTCCAAAAGTGAGGGTTCCCTGCCAGGGATAGGGTAGGATCTTGTTTGAACCACCACGTTCAATATCTTTAATGGTAGAAGGTTCTTCGAAGAATTTCCCAGCCACAATCCCATCAATTTTACCCTTCCTGCCTAGTCTGTGATTATAATAGCTTGTACAAACCTCCTTGCCATATTCTTTGTATGGGAATCCATATCCATCAAACCAGAGCAAGTCAATATCATATTTTGTGGCTAGCTCGGTGTGTCGCATAACCCAGTTCTCCTTCATGCTTTTTATCCATTCGTCTGTTCTTTTTTCAGGCGGTAGACCGTAAAGAGCTGCAGGATCCAAACCTTCCCACCATTTACCTTTACCGTCTTCGATTGTCATATGGCCGTCGTATGGAATGTCCTTATATGGGCCTGATGTATCAGCTCCAAAAGCAGAAAGCCACCACCTCAGGTAGCGGTCGTCGTGCGAACTAACTCCAAAAGGGATTTTGAATTTTTTGGATGATAATTCGAATTCCTTAACGATATCCCTTTTGGGACCAATATTTACTGAATTCCAGGGATGGTAGCTTGAATCGAAATTATCAAAGTGGTCGTGGTGGTTAGCCAGGATAATAAAATATTTGGCCCCAATCTTTTTGAAATACTTCAGGAGCATATCTGTGTCGAGGTTTTCTGCCTTCCATTCATTAAGTACGTCTTTGTATCCAATCTCAGATGGATGCCCGTATGTCTCAAGGTGATATGGATAAGCACCTGCTCCCCATTGCTGTGTCCCAACATCTTGCATATACATATGACGAGCATACCAACCACCCCCCAGTCTGGGTTGAGTTTGAGCTCCCCAGTGAGCCCAAATGCCAAGTTTGGCCTCGGTGAACCATTGAGGAACTTCGTAAATTTCGCGTTGCTCTTCCCAACTCAAATCCCGATCGGGGGTTGAGCAAGAGTGAGTCAAAAGCATTACAAAAATTAATATCAGGATAAATTTATTGTGTCGCATAGTTTATAATCTTTCGTTTACTTTCAATACAGTGAAAACACCACTACCGACTCTACATTCTGCAATGCATTTAAGCTTATGCTTTTCGCATATTCCCTCCAGTCCATTAGTTTTAACAAAGGATTTGTAGGCATCAAAGTGTTCAGCACCTGCTATACGTTCAATAGATTTTGACAAAAGACCTGAAAAATTTACAGGTACAGGAACGGAGTAATCTGCCAAAATGAGGTGCTTTCCTGTTGCAATAGCCTGTTGTATAATCTCGCTTCGAAGTGGTTCTGGAAATTGATGAATGGCAAGAGACAAAATCACATAATCAAACCTCTTATCAAAGATGCTTTTTAATTGAGTTGCATCCGCCACCAAGAATTCGACATTACCAATGTTTTTTTTCTGGACAATTCTATTGGCCTGCTCAATCTTAGTGGCATTTAGATCGACACCTATTCCTGATTTTATCTCAAGAGAAAGTTCAACGAGCAGAGAGCCTGTACCACAAGCAATATCCAGCACAGTGGAGCCTGGCTCAATCAGTTTATGTACTGCATTTCTGAGGCCGCTGGTAAGAGGATCAATAAGCAATTTATAAATCCAGAATTCTTGATTAATAGCCGTCATTTTTTTAATAACTTTGTGTATACCTTAAATCAAATTAAATGAAAAATTTTATCATTCTGATGATTGTAGCTCTATTTGGGTCAAGCAATATGGATCCGGTAGATCATTCTGAGTTTATAGAAGGACCATTTGATAGTCCTCAGGAAGTAACAGAAACATGTCTCACGTGCCATGAGGGTGTTGATCAGGAAATAATGAAAACCCGGCATTGGA
>CAYXQX010000188.1:0-7280 GCA_964467485.1 uncultured Porphyromonadaceae bacterium
AGTAAAAAAGTGGGCATAATAATTTTGTCCTGAATAAACATCTTCTCCGTAGCGCATTCCTGCAGGCATAGCACCAAATCCTGAAGTATTTACTGCGCCTGCATTAGGGCTCCTCCATTTATTATTTTCATAATCTTTCAATTTTCCACCTGCCACATCACTCCCTCCCAGGAATTCAATCAGATCTTCAAATTCACTTTTAGAGGGCAGATGCCATCCATCCGGGCATGCATTTATTGCAGCATCCCACGAATATAGACGGCCATAGCTATTACAACTTTCAGAATCTTCATCATAACAATAACTATCATCTATCTCCAAATTCAAATTCTCTGCCATCCACCATTTGGATCCAATCTCTATTGTACTGTATATCTGAGCATCCCTGCTATCTGTAAGTGTGCTAAAGTTTAGATCTATTGTACTAAAGTTCCAGACCTCCCCTTCGGTTGTATTTCCCTCACTATCACGAGCATCAATCCTCCAAAAATATGTAGTTCCATATTCAAGTCGACCTGGATTAAATGAATTCTGGGCATGGTTAGACAGATACTTCTCAGGGCTGCTATTGGTGCCGAAATAGACAGTATAAAGCAGATAGTCCCCATCAGGATCAATACATTCCCAGCTAAGAAAAAGGTTGACTCCTAAATTTGATATTTCGTTTACAGGAGAAGGGTTAACAGGTATTCCCGGTGGATAATTTGAACTTGTAACCATCAAGGCTTGTTGTAAAGTATCAGTTAATCCACGTGTATCTTTCACCATCAGCTTAACAAGATATTCTCCCGCTTCAGTGAAAATATGATCAGCTGTCTTTTTGGTAGAATACTGGGTATCGAAGTTATCGTCGCCATCCCAATCCCATCGGATCAGTAATACCTCGACTGGATCTTCCATATCTGAACAAGCAGAGGCATCAAAAAGAAAAATAGTTTCATCATCCCCAGTTGCAGGATTAATGAAAAAGCTTGCCTGAGGCGAAGTATTCTCCTTCTCACAAGAGAAGAGCCCCGCAAAAAGTAAAATGATAATTACTGCTAATACTGATTTCATATTTTTCCCTTCTAGGGCCTGATCCGTATTTGACCTGGAATCGGGCACATAATTAATCTTCTGACCACTGTCTCAACAACTGTCTATATGATGAGAATACTCTTGCCCGGGAGACAAAGCCAACATACTTTTTATCTCTGATAACAGGGATATTGTATTTGCTTGATTCTTGAAATTTCTGAGCAACAGACTCCATGCCTTCACCCGGCTCGATGGTAAACAATGGCTTAATCATCAGGTTTCTGACAAAAGTATTATCATACAGATCAGTTCTAAACATAATTTCACGGATATCATCTAAGACCACCATTCCATAGAAATAGTTTTCATCATCTATTACCGGATAGATATTCCTTTTTGATTTGGCAATAATATGAGCCAAATCACCTAAAGAGGCGTCGAGCTTAACTGTATCAAAATTCCTTTCAATGAGTTTATCAACATTCAAAAGTTTCAAAACAATCTTGTCCTTGTCATGGGTAAATAGCTGCTTCCTGCGAGCCAATTGAATATGATAAACAGAATTGGGTTCAAAATATTTTATTGTAGCATATGAAATTGTTGCCGTTATCATCAAAGGAAAAAACAGCTCATATGCCATAGTCAACTCAGCAATAAGGAAGATGGCAGTAAGCGGAGCATGTAATACCCCGGCAATAAGTCCTCCCATACCCACCAGAGCAAAATTTATGGTAGAAATATCCTGGGTAAAAATTTGGTTATGAACAAGGGCGAAAAAAATACCTGCACTCATCCCTGTAAAGAGAGCTGGGGCAAAAATCCCACCAATTCCACCAGCCCCAAAAGTAATTGAGGTCGCAATAACCTTTAAAAACAAAACCACTCCAACCAAAGCAATAAGCATCCATGATTTCCCCTTAAAAACATCCATCAATGGATTATCAAAAACATAATCAAAATTGCCAGCCAAGCCCCCATTAATCACCTCATATCCTTCACCGTATAAGCTTGGGAAAAGATATATCAGTGCACCCAAACTCAAACCACCAAAAATCAGGCGGGTAGATCTTTTTTTCATCTTGTCGAATAGATTTCCTATTCCAACATATACTCTTATAAAGTAAACTGACACGAAACCGCAAAAAATTCCCAGGAAGATGAATAGAGGCACTTCCTTCATTTCAAAAGCAGTATCGATTTTAAATTCATAGATTACATCATTACCAAGAAAGAGGAAGGAAATAAGAGCGGCAGAAACTGAAGAAAGTAACAATGGCACCAATGATGACATAGTTAAATCCAGCATTATGACCTCCAGAACAAATACAATTGCAGCGATAGGGGCCTTAAAAATGGCCGACATAGCTCCAGCTGCCCCACATCCAATTAAGAGGATAATCTGCTTATAGTTAAGGTGAAAAAACTTACCCAGATTGGCTCCAATAGCACCCCCCGTAGCAACTGTAGGGCCCTCCAGTCCTACCGAACCGCCAAAACCTACCGTCAGGGCACTCGTTACAACTGAAGAAAACATATTATGGCTTGAAATATTACCATTGGTTGATGATATAGCATGAAGGACGGTAGGTATACCATGACCTACTCTTGCTTTCAACACATGGTTAATAAAAATAACTGTTAGAGTTATCCCGATGGCAGGATAGACAAAGTAGAAGACATTATGGATGTCTTCCGAAAAACCCTCAGTTAATAAAGATCTGATTCTGTGAACCGATTCTTTAATGAGCACTGCAGCAAGACCAGCGGTTAGACCAATCAATATAGCCAGCACCAGCATAAAATTTTTATTACTGATATGTCTTAGTCGCCACTTTAAAAAATGGCCCAACGGATTCCTTTTTTTCTTACTGCTTATTTCATCCATAAATTCGGAGGATAAAGATATTTAAAACTTATTCAAAAACACACCTTCAAACCATAGCCATTTGCTGGGATTCTATATCTTTATACTCCTAATTTAAAAGCTAAATAAATACAGATATATGAAAAGGGATGATTTGGTATTCGATCTTATCGAAAAGGAGTATCAGCGACAGAAAAATGGAATTGAGCTTATTGCATCAGAAAACTTTGTTAGCCAACAGGTTCTTGAAGCTATGGGTTCAGTGATGACTAATAAATATGCAGAAGGATATCCCGGACACAGGTACTACGGCGGGTGTGAAATTGTTGATCAAACTGAGCAACTTGCTATTGATCGTTTAAAGGAGCTTTACAATGCCGAATATGCAAATGTTCAACCCCATTCGGGAGCGCAGGCCAATATGGCAGTATTACTAACAGTTTTAAAACCAGGTGATACCTTCATGGGATTGGATCTTTCACATGGTGGTCACTTATCTCATGGATCACCGGTTAACAGTTCCGGCATGCTTTACAGGCAGGTAGCCTACGGTGTTAAAGAAGAAACCGGGATGGTTGATTATGACATGATGGAAGAGGTGGCCATGCGTGAAAAACCAAAACTAATAATTGGAGGTGCCTCGGCTTATTCCAGGGAATGGGATTATGCCAGAATGCGTAAGATCGCAGACAAAATCGGAGCTATTTTGATGGTGGATATGGCACACCCTGCCGGACTTATTGCTGCAGGTCTTCTTGAAAACCCGGTTAAACACGCCCATATTGTTACCTCAACTACTCATAAGACCCTTAGAGGACCACGTGGTGGAATAATAATTGTCGGCAAGGATTTTGAAAACCCTTGGGGAAAAGCTACAAAAAAAGGTGTGGTAAGAAAAATGTCATCCCTACTTAACTCAGCTGTTTTCCCAGGAATCCAGGGAGGTCCACTGGAGCATGTTATAGCTTCAAAAGCGGTTGCTTTTGGAGAAGCTTTAACTCAGGAATTTAAAGTTTATCAGGAACAGGTAATAAAGAATGCAGCTGCAATGGCCAAAGCATTTATCGACCGCGGATACAAGGTTATATCAGGAGGAACAGACAATCATAGTATGCTGATTGACTTGAGAACCAAAGTTCCTGAAATAACTGGAAAGCTAGTTGAAAACACTCTGGTCCAGGCAGATATTACGGTTAATAAAAATATGGTACCATTCGACTCAAGAAGTCCATTTCAAACATCAGGATTAAGAGTGGGTACGCCTGCAATCACTACAAGAGGCTTGAAAGAAAACCATATGGAACCTATTGTGGAGATGATGGACAGAATAATTACTGATATTGAAAATCCGGATCTTATTATTGAAATCAGGAAAACGGTTAACGAAATGATGACAGTTTTTCCAATGTTCGAATCGTAGGGACGCAAAATTGCGTCCGTATTGGAAAAACAAAAATATAAAAACAAGGACGCAAATATGCCTCCATACAATACTACTAACATTTGAATTACACAACATTATGAAAAAAAAACACTTACTCCTTATTATTTTAGCAAGCGCAGTTATGATGCTTACCGGTGTATTAATCATCACCAATAATGCAAATTCAGAAAGAACAGATTATGAAAAATTCCTAGCCCAGGAATATGCAGATTACCCTTTTGCAGATCTTGCAGATGAGAGTGAGGAGCCTGCCTTGGACAGGCCTGATCTTGCCTCATTTACAGACTATATCAAAACGATGGATCCAGCAATCAAAGCTGTTCCGGCCTGGAGGCTAAAGGATGGTTTAGAACAATCAAAAGCTATTCAGGCAAACGACAGGTTAAAATCAGGCTCCAGTACCATTAATTGGACGGAGCACAGAACAGACATGGGAGGCAGAACCAGGACTCTGATGTTTGATCCGAATGACGAAAGAAACATGAAAGTTTGGGCAGGATCAGTGACTGGTGGATTATGGTTTAATGAGAGTCCATTTTCAAATGGTATGTGGCAAAGTGTGGATGACTTCTGGGCAAACTTATCAATAAGCTGCATGACCTATGACCCCAATAATACTAATACTTTTTTCGTTGGGACGGGTGAAAGCCAGACTGCGATGATTATTTACCGCGAATCATCGGGTAGAGGATCAGGCATATACAGATCCAATGATGCCGGCGAAACGTGGGGAGTTATTCCTTCAACCAAAGACTGGGCATATGTAACAGATATTCTTGTAAGAGATGAGGATGGAAGCAGTGTTATTTATGCAGGTGTAATTTCCGGGATTTATAAAGGAGTTGAACATCAGAGTGGTCCAACAGATGGCTTATATCGCTCTACAGATAATGGTGAGAGCTGGACCCAGGTATTACCAAATATAGCTGGGGGCAGTGTTCCCTATCCTCCATCGGATATCGACACCTCATCAGACAATAGCCGGATATTTATCGGAACCACCTATAATCTTGAAGGAAATGGTGGATCATGTATCCTGATGTCGGATGATGGGATAAACTGGACAGTTAATACAGAGTTCAGTCAAGGAATACTTGATGGAAGAACATTTGGAGGGACAAGCCGGACCTACACTTACCCAGGCAGGGTAATGTTTTCAAATGCACCTGCCAACCCCAATATCATGTATGCACTTGTTGCCGGTGGTTATGTTAGGCCCGACCTGTTTGTTGGATATGATTGTGTGTATATTCTCAAATCAGAGGACAAGGGAGAAACCTGGAATAGCCTGAATATTCCTATGAGAGGTGGCGACAATACCTTTGCCTACCTGGCTTGGCATGCCCTGGCCATTCAGGTAAGCCCAATTAATCCTAACCTGGTTTGGATTGGTGGTCTTGACACTTGGAGGACGACCAATGGAGGCTCCAGCTGGTCGATACAATCAAATTGGGCTGAGATGTATGGAAATGGCTCTGATAAGTATGTTCATGCAGATATTCATACATTAAAATTTAGGCCGGGAAGTGATACAGACATGCTGGTTGCAAGCGATGGTGGAGTATTTGGCACAACTTCAGCGCCGGCTAATAGTCCTGTATTCTTCGAAGTTAACAGAGGTTATAGCACTCTTCAGTACTATTCGGGAGCGATTCATCCTGATGCTGGTGCTATCCATTATATGGGAGGTCTTCAGGACAACGGAACAATATTTTACAAAAGGGATAATGTACCTACATTCAGAGACATGCTTTCGGGAGGAGACGGAGCATTGTGCTTCATCGATCAAAACGAGCCTAGCATCCACCTAACAACTGTTTACCACAGCTCTATCTACCTGTACAACGCTGACAAAGAGCAAGATCCACAAGGAAGAGGTGGCAAAAACTTCAGTACTGGAACATTTGTTAATGCCATGGATTATGATTGGAAAGAAAATATTCTTTTTGCTAATGGAATGAGAGAGGAAGGCACTAACCCCAACACATTATTGGTTGCAGGTGTTAGCCAAAACAGTGTAAGCGGCAGTCTTCATAATGTTTCCACACAATCAGAAGTTCCTTATTCGTGCATAAAATGGTCGGAGCACTCCCCTCTCAACAAAAGCACTTTGTTTATCGGGACTCAGGCAGGCAAGATTTTCAAACTAGAAGATGCTGCTGCTGTTGGTACGCTTACTGATCTCACTCCGGCTGAATTTCCTACTGCAAATATATCCAGTATTGATATTGGCCAAAGTGAGGATACCCTGCTAGTAACATTCTCTAATTATGGTGTTGCTTCTGTATGGCTGAGCACAGATGGTGGTCAGAATTGGATGAATAAAGAAGGAGATCTTCCTGATATGCCTATAAGGTGGGCACTGTTTCATCCCGAAAACAGCGATCAGGTGATGCTGGCAACTGAGCTTGGAGCCTGGACAACCACAAAAGTTCAAAATGACCAGGTAGTATGGAGTCCTAAGGTTGACGGAATGGCCAATGTGAGGATAGATCAGATAAAACTCAGAAAATCAGACAATACTATTCTTGCTGCCACACATGGACGTGGTATGTTCACAACAATCTGGAATGTTGATTACACTGCCGGAATTGATAGTCAGGATTTAAGCGAAGACATAAAGATCTATCCTAACCCTTCAAATGGACAATTTAACATCAGGATGCAATCAGAAGGTAATTCAGAAATCACCATATCCGATATGACAGGAAGACTTATTTATAAAGATCAGTTTTATAGTACCCATGGAATGATCAAGTCCGTTAATATTAAAGATCAATCTTTAGGCATATATCTGGTTAAGATTAAAACTGGTTCAAAAGAACAAGTAAGTAGAATTGTATTACAATAAAAAACAATGGTTAATAGTCAATGGTTAATTACTAATAGCCTAATTACCTTAACTCATAATTCATAACTCATAACTCATAACTCATAACTCATAACTCATAACTC